>JACDCH010000056.1 GCA_013694495.1 Acidimicrobiia bacterium
AACGCCATCCTGGGTTGGTGGTGGGCCGACCCGCTCGCCGGTGTCGGCATTGCCGGCCTCGCCCTCCTCGAGGCGCGCCGCACCTGGACCGCCGAGTCCTTGGCCGACACGTGCTGCGCATGAGCAGCATGTCGGCTGCCGCCCCGCGTGGCATGACCCGGTGCGCGGCGGCTGCGGTCCTGTTCGGGGCGACCACCCCGCTCGCGTCGCGTATGGCTGACGACACCACCGCCCCGGTGCTGGCTGGGCTCCTCTACATCGGTGCCGCCGTCGCGGTCGTGCCCTTCGCCCGACGCCAGTCCGTCGACCCGGCCGCGTTCCGGCGGGGCGGTCGACGCCTCGCCGTGGCCGTGGTCGCAGGAGGGTTCCTCGGGCCGCTCCTGTTGACCGCCGGGCTGGCTCGCACCCCGGCGGCCACGGCGTCGCTCCTGTTGAACCTCGAGCTCGTCGCCACCACGATCCTGGCGGCGCTGCTCTTCCACGAGCACATCGGACGGCGGGTGGCGACCGGCACCGTCGCGGTCGCAGGCGCAGGAGTCGTGCTCGTGTGGAGCGGGGCCCCCGAACCGCGTCTCGGGGCGCTGCTCATCGCCGGGGCGTGCGTCTGCTGGGGGCTCGACAACTGCGTGACCGCCGATCTCGACCAGATCTCACCCGAGCACATCACCGTCGCCAAAGGGGTGATCGCCGGAAGCACCAACCTCGCCCTCGGCGTCGCCCTCGGCGCGGCGATGCCCTCGATCGGCCTTGTCCTCGGTGCGCTTGCCGTCGGCGCCCTCGGCTACGGGGCGTCAATCACCCTCTGGGTCGCAGGTGCCCGGGACATCGGCGCCGCCCGGGGCCAGTTGCTCTTCGCCTCCGCCCCCTTCCTCGGCGTCCTGGTCGCCTGGGTCGCCCTCGGCGACCAGGTCCGCACCGCCGAGGTCGCGGCGCTGGCCCTCGCCGCGTTCGGAGTGTCGAGAGTCGTCGGCTCCCACCACCTCCACGACCACCACCACCAGGCGACGGACCACGACCACGAACACGTGCACGACGACGGCCACCACGTCCACGCGCACCCCGACCTCGACCAACGCGTCCGGCACAGCCACGGGCACCGCCACGCACCGACCCGGCACGCGCACCCCCACGTCCCTGACCTCCACCACCGCCACGTCCACGCCGACTGAGTTCTTCGCCGTCACTCGCTTCGCTCCGTTGTTCCGCCGCACGTCCTGAGCCGGCAGCGACCGGCATGGCCCTCGCGTGCGTCGATGTCAGGCGCGAAGACGCTCGCTCTTCTTTGCCATCGCAGCGCTCGCCGAATCGGAGGTGCCTGGCTGAGGGGGTCCCGTGCGCCTCATCGCCAGGCAGCATAGGGTTGACACGCTACATGCATTCATAACAAGAATAGTGCCATGAAGAACGGAGGTCGCCGGAGCTACTCGAGCCCGTTGCGGGCGGAGCAGGCGGCGGCGACTCGTGACCGGATCGTCGACGCCACCGTGGCGTTGCTGCAGGGCGCGGACCCTGGGTCGTTCGGGATGCAGGATGTCGCCGACCAGGCCGGCGTCTCCCTGCGGACCGTCTACCGCGTGTTCCCCACCAAGGACGACCTCCTCGACGGCGTGCTCGCAGCGATCAAGGAGCGCTTCGACCAGATCGCGGGCACCCCTCCGACGACCCGTGAGGAGTTCGACGCCTCGGTCGCCGGCGCGGTGCGGGCCGTCTACGAGCTCGAACCGCTCTATCGAGCGCTGTTCGCGACGATCGCTGGGCGCGAGACCCACCAACGGGGAGCGGGCGAGCGCCAAGCGACCTTCGAAGCCGCCTTCGCCGACGACCTCGCCGGGCTCCCGCCGGAGCAGGTCCAGATGGTGGTGTCCCTGCTGCACCTGTTGACGTCGTCGCGGTCGGTGCTCTGGCTGAAGGACTACGCCGGGCTGGACGCAGATCGGGCCAGCGCCGCGATCGGATGGGCGGTGGCGGCCCTCGCCACCGCGGCACGGGAGGGGGAACGATGACGATCGAGTGGCGGGCACCGGCGGGCGGGCTCTGGGAGCTCGAGACCCTGCACGTGAAGGGCGGCCAGCCACGGCTCTTCCAACACCGGGCGCCGCGGGCGTTCCGCGAGGGCTTCGCCGCCGCGGCGATCCGCTACGGCCTGCCCATCGACCACCTCGAGATCCGTTTCGTCAACGACCACTGCTACGCCCGCATGCGGGCGGTGGGCGCCCCCGAGCCGAAGCCTGGCAAGGCGAGCAGCCCGCCTCCAGCGCTCGTGCTCAGGGTGCTCACCCGCGTGCATCCCAAGCTGCGGCGCCGGAACCGGGCGGCGCAGCGGGCCATCGAGCAGAAGCTCTGGCACGAGGACCGCCGAAGGTGGGAGGAGCAGGACCGGTCATCGATGCTGGCCACCGGTCGTGCCCTGCAAGCCGAACCGCTCGGCCAACTCGACGACGATGCCCTGGTCGACCACCTCCGCCGGGCCGCCGATCACCTCGAGCGGGGCATCGGCATGCACCTCGGCCTCATCCCGGTCCACAACCTCCCCGTCGGCCGCCTCGTCCAGGCCTCCCGAACCTGGGGCATCGCCGATGACGAGACCTTCGCACTCCTTGCCGGGAGCTCACCGGCGTCCACCGCATCCGCCGGGGGACTCGCCGCAATCGCCCGGGCCTGCGCCGAAGCCGGCGTTGACCCCGGGTCGCTCGACGACGTCCGCGGCGCCGGCCCGGCCGCCGCCGGTGCTCTGGACGCGTACCTCGCCGACCACGCATGGCGGGCGGTCACGCAGTACTCCCCACGCGGCCTCACGCTGATCGAGCAACCCGACCTCCTGGTGCAGGCGATCCGCTCGGCCTCGACCGAGGCGGCGCTCCCCGCGGCCCCCGACATCGACGCGGTGCGGTCCCGCGTCCCCGCCACCGACCGTGCCCGCTTCGACGACCTCCTCGACGACGCCCGCCGCTGCTACGGCACCCGAGACGACAACGTCGCGCTCACCTTCATCTGGCCGGCCGGACTCACCCGACGGGCCCTACTCGAGTGCGGCGGACGGCTCGCCGACCGGGGCCTGCTCGGCGACGCCCGCCACGTCTTCGCCCTCGGCGCTGCACGGCGACACCGCCCTCGCTGCGGTGGCGGCCGACCGGACCGTACAGCTCGACGCGGCCGACGCCGACGGCGCCCCGGCCCACCTGGGCGACGCGGAGGGCCCCGCCCGACCCCGGCCTGTTCCCGGCACCGATGGCCGAGCTGGTCGGAGCCATTCTGCTCGAGTTCGAGCTCGAAGCGGCGATGGAGGGCGAGCAGCGCGCTGCCACCCTGGTCCGGCGAGGACGTCGGCATCGGCACCGTCCCCTATACCGGGCGGGCCTGCGTCGCCGCCGACGCCGAGGAGGCGCTCCGACGGCTCCGGGAGGGCGACGTCCTCGTCACCACCCTCACGACGCCATCGTTCGAGGCGGTCATGCCCATCGCCGGAGCCGTCGTCACAGAGGTCGGCGGGCTGATGAGTCACACCGCCATCTGCTGCCGCGAGTACGGCATCCCGGCGGTGGTGCACGTCGCCGGGGCCACCGCCCACATCCCCGACGGTGTACCGGTCACCGTCGATCCCTCGACGGGCCGCGTGCTCGTCGGGTCCGCCATTCCCTGCATCACCTGAGGAGCACGTCCATGCACCGAACTCGAGCCTGCTTCGTCGCGCCTGTGGCGGTCGCGAGCGCGCCGCGACCCGACCGCCATGTCGGCCTGCGCTGCTCGCTGACACGCCATACGCGGTCGATCAGACCGGTCGCATCGTCGCTGCTGTTGGCCCTGTGCCTGTCCCCTTCGCCACGTTGCGGCTGGCCCAGCACGGCTGGGGCATCGCAGAGCGACCGACCCGAGCATCGGCTTCGACACGGATGCAGGCGTCGGAGGCGAAGCGGGAGGTCAACCAGTCGATCGATCCGTCCCGGCCCTCGACGCCGGCACGGGCCCTATGTTGGTGGCCGTGAAGGTGCTGGTCGCGCTCGACGAATCGGCGGTGTCGATCCACGCGGCCCGTGAGGCCGTGCGGCTCTTCGCATCGTCCGACGCGGAGTTCCTCGTGATCAACGTCGCTCGCAGTCCGACCCCGTGGATCTACCCGGCCGGGTACGGCGTCGCCGCCGCCATGCCACCGCTCGACCTACAACAGCTCGCTGAGCCGTCGGAATCCGACGTCGCCGCCACCGCGGCGAGGGCGGGCATCGACGATGCCGAGGTGCTCACCGACGTCGGGGACCCCGTCGCCTGCATCTGCGCGGCCGCCGAGGACCACGATGTCGATGTCGTCGTCGTGGGCTCCCATGACCGCGGCGTGCTGTCGAGGCTGCTCGACCCGTCGGTCGCAGCTGGGGTCGTGAAGGGCACGTACCGCCCGGTCCTCGTCGTCAGCGGCACGCCGCCCGAACCGACCGGCGCCGCAGGGTAGCCACCAGCGCACCCCTCACGGCCCCGATCGGGGGATGGCGATGATCACGGCCGGTCTGGCGGGGCTTGAGAGTCGAGGCTGGCGAGGTCGAGGCGGGCGGCGACCCGGGGCCAGTCGATGATGGCCCAGATGGTGTCGAAGAACGCGCCCTTGTCGTTCTCGTACTGCAGGTAGTAGGCGTGCTCCCAGGCGTCGATGGCGAGGATCGGCACCGTGCCTTGGCCGTGGTTGCCCTGATGGTCGTAGGTCTGCTCGATGACGACGCGGCGGCCCGTCGGTTCCCACGACGCCAGAGCCCACCCCGAGCCCTGGATGGTGCTGGCCGCTTCGATCATGTGGGTCTTGAAGGGCGCGAAGCCTCCGAAGTTGGCATCGAGCTGCTCAGCGACCCAACCGGTCGGTTCGCCGCCGCCGTCGGGGGAGAGACACTGCCAGAACAGGCTGTGCAGCACGTGGCCGGACAGGTTGAACGCCAGGTTCTTCTCCAGCATCGAGAGCTGGGTGTAGTCGTTGCCGGTCCGTGCTTCCTGCAAGCGTTCGATCGCTCGGTTGGCGCCGGCGACGTAGGTGGCGTGGTGCTTCGAGTGGTGGAGCTCCATGATGCGAGACGAGATGTGCGGTTCGAGCGCGCCGTAGTCGTAGCGGAGATCAGGCAACCGGTAGATCTGGTCGCTGGCATCGCCGGCATCGCTGGTCGTGGTCATGATCGGGTTCTCCCGTCGAGGTGCATCGGTGTGTCGGTCGGTCGTCTGCAGGCGATGCCGACGTCGACTCCAAGGGGTGCATGTCGTTGTCGGTGTGGACCCGGATCACGTTCTTGTCGACGTCGCGGTTGGGGATGATGACGGACTCGCCGTCGTCGGTGGTGAGCCGGGCTTGGTCCACCATCGGCTGCATTCAGCTGCGGCCCAACCGGCGTCGAGCGGTGCTGAGGGTTTGGTGGCGGTCCGAGGCCCGAGTCCGCGCCCTGTGCCAGGCCAGCTTGGCGGCCTCCCAGACGATGGCGCCAATGACCAGGGTGATCGCCAACAGCAGCCACTGGGGCATCTCGAAGTCGAACCACAACCACTCCACACCGGTCGAATGCCCGTTCTGGACGATCAGCAGCGCC
Organism: Acidimicrobiia bacterium; assembly: GCA_013694495.1. GTDB lineage: Bacteria > Actinomycetota > Acidimicrobiia > Acidimicrobiales > JACDCH01 > JACDCH01. Next base: position 5,553 of record JACDCH010000056.1, read on the forward strand.
GCCGCTACCGCAGCCATCGCGCCGACGAGCAGACCCCACCGGAACGGTCGGCGCTTCTCGATCGAACGAAGATCATCGGCCAATGCTTTGGTCGTCCGTCGGTGGGTTCACCGACGTCTTGCCACCGGTTGTGGTCATGTTGCCTCCTTGGTTCCAGCGTCGTCCGGGGATCGATCCAGCGCGCGATGGACTCGTGAGCGGCAGTTCCAGCTGCGGACCGGGCGGGGCGCCCACAGCGTCGAACGCGGGCCCGCATACCCCATCCCGCGCGGTCCGAGTCTTGGGCCCGCGCTCAAGGCCCGATGCCGTTAGCCAAGCCGGAAACCGAGAGACTGGAGCGATGCGCCTTCGACTGAGCTCGTTGAAGGAGCGGGTCCGGGCCAGCCTGTTCTTCGTTCCCATGCTGGCGGTGATCGGCGCCATCGCCTTCGGGCTCGTCGCCCTTGGCCTGGACGGGCACATCGACCCGGCCACCGACCTGCCACTGGGGTTCACGTCGACCGTGGACAGCGCCAGAGTCGTCCTGAGCACGATCGCCGGTGCCACCATCACCTTCGCCGGCATCGCCTTCTCGATCTCGCTGCTCACCATCCAGCTCGCATCGAGCCAGTACTCGCCGCGGGTCGTGCACACCCTGTTCCGTGACCCGTTCAACAAGCGGGTCATGGCCCTGGTCGTCGGAACCTTCACCTACTGCGTCGTCGTGCTGCGCTCCATGCGATCATCGCTCGAGGACGGTGGCGATCCCAACATCCCGAACCTGTCCGTGGCCATCGCCGTCGTCCTGGGCATCACCACCATCCTCGCCATCGTCGCCTTCATCAATCACAGCGCCCACACGATGGACATCAGCGAGATCCTCGAACGGGTCGAACACGACGCCATCGTTCACATCCGCGATGAATGGACGTCGGCCGGCACCGGCGACGGTCGGCACGACCCCGTGCCCACCGTGGAGGAACCCGTCCACATCGTGCGCTTCGAACGCAGCGGATGGGTCCAACAGGTCGACCTCGACAAGCTCCTGGAGTGCGCACCCGACGACACGCTGGTGCGCTTGGACACCTTTCCCGGGCGTTACGCCGTGGAAGGAACACCGTTGTGCGCGCTGTCGCTGCCACCCGAGAACCGTGAGCAAACCGAACGCGGCTTGCGCAACGCCATCGGCCTGGGCGGCACCCGAACGATGCAGCAAGACGTCTCCTACGGCCTGCGCCAGCTGGCCGACGTCGCGCTCAAGGCCCTCTCACCCGGCATCAACGACCCGACGACCGCTCAGGACGCGATCTTCCAGGTGACCCCGCCGTCGGGGTCACCCTGGTGCCGCGCCCGCTGGTCGGTTCACGCGAGGCCGAGGCGTGACGCCAGCGCGGCGACGTCGGCGGGGGAGAGGAGAGAGCCGACCAGGCGCCACACGCCGTCGAAGACCTCGGCAGGAGCGCCGGCCTGCAGGCCACCGAGGAGCTCGGTGCGGTCGTCGATGTTCATGGCGGGGATCATGAGGGCGAGGGACTGGCCCATCTCGGCCGGCGGGATCGAGCCGATGATCTGCCGGTGCACGCCGACGACCGCCTCGACACCGATGGCCGCTTCGAGGCCGGGCATGATGACGCGCTCCTCGAGGTCCTGGTGGGCGAGGTAGCTGCTGGTGAAGGAGGCGAGGTCGAGGTGGAGGAGGTGCAGGAGCCGCCGCTCGTCGCCGGCCGGCGCGTCGGCCGCCTCGGCGGCGAGGAGGACCAGCCCTTGGGCGCGCCCCTCGAAGCTCAGGTGGTCGACCGCGACCTGGTCGCGCACGTCCGGCAGGTGAATCTCGAGCAGTGGTTGGATGGCGGCGTCCTCGTGCTCGGCGTGCGACTCGAGCATCCGCTCGACGTCGGCGACGTGCGCGGCGAGGGCGCAGCGGCCGCCCCGGTCGGACGGGTCGGTGGCGGCCGCGGTGGTCACGAGGGCGAACAGCTCGGCTCGAATGGCCTTGTGGATGTCCTTGTAGAGGTCGAAGGTGACCAGCTCGAAGCGGGCAGGGGCGGTGGTGATCTCGGTGATCGTCATGGAGAGCATCGTGAGGGTCCGCCACGGACCCCGCTCCTGAAAGGGCGCTGAGCGAATGCTAAATACCTGCTGAACGTGCTCGACGACGACACCCGCGCCCTGCTCGAAGCCGGCAGCTCGACGATCGTCGGGCTCGTCGACCGCGCCGGCGAACCCTTCGCCACCCGGGGATGGGGGAGCGTCGTGCTCGACGGAGAGCCGCTGCGCCTGCGGGTCCTGGTGGGCGCCGGGGCCTTCGCCGCCGCCGGGTACCACCCCGGCGCAGAGGCGCGCTTCGCCGTCGCGGTCACCGGGGCCGAGGTGCGCACGCTGGTGTCGGTGCAGGTGAAGGGGACGGCCGTCGCGCTGGACGAGGCCGACGACGACGACCGGCGCCGGACCGCCTCGTTCTGTGAGGACTTCTTCGGCGCCGTGAAGGCGACCGACAACATCGACCGGGCGCTGATGGAGCGCCTCGTGCCGGCCGATCTCTGGGCCTGCACGATCGAGGTCGACGAGGTCTTCGACCAGACCCCGGGCCCCCGGGCCGGATCTCGGCTCGACCGGTGACTGAGGCCGTCGAGCTCCGTCTCCAGGACCTCGCCCGCTGCTTCGACGGCGCCATCCCGGTGGTGCTCGTCACCGTGTCGGCCGCCGGCGTCCCCAACGTCACCTACCTCTCCAAGGCCCACGTCGTCGACCACGAGCGCATCGCCCTCTCGAACCAGTTCCTGTCGAAGTCGGCCCGGAACCTGGCCGAGGTGCCGCGAGGTTCGCTCCTGATCATCGAGCCGACGGCGCACGACGAGTACCGCCTCGACATCGCGTACGAGCGGACCGAGCGCCGGGGCCGGGTGTTCGACGAGCTCAAGTCGGAGATCGACGCCATCGCTGCGCACACGGGGATGCAGGAGGTGTTCCGGCTCCGGGCCGCCGACATCTACCGGGTCACCCGCATCCGCCAGGTGCCAGCCAACGAGCGGGCGGACGGCAGTGCCGGCACCGACCCGTGGACCACCCGGCCTCCTCGCGCCACCGCCGACGTCGCCGGCCTCGGCGAGCTCTGCGCCCGCATCGCCCGGTGCACCGACCTGGACGTCCTCGTGAAGGTCACGCTCGACGGGCTGGCCGAGCTGCTCAGCTACGAGCAGTCGATGCTCCTGCTCCTCGACGAGGGAGGCCGCCGCCTGTTCACCCTCGCCAGCCACGGCTACGAGCACGAGGGCGTCGGGTCCGAGGTGGCGGTTGGCGAGGGAGTCATCGGGCTCGCCGCCGAGCGGGCGGCGCCGGTCCGGGTCGGGAACGCGCACCAGATCGCCAAGTACGCGAGGTCCGTCCGCCGGTCGTTCGAGGCTTCCGGCGCGATCGAGCCGGGGCGCGAGATCGAGCTCCCCGGTCTCCCCTTCGCCGACAGCCGGGTGGCCGTCCCGGCCTTGGCGCTCGGGCAGCTGGTCGGGGTGCTGGCCGTCGAGGCGGTGGCATCGGCCGAGTTCGTCGCCGCCGACGAGGCCGCGCTCACGGTGATCGCATCGCTCGTCGGCACGGCGATCGAATCCATTCGAGCCGAGGAACGGGCCGCATCAGCTGGCGCGCCGGCGAAGACGTCACCGTCCGCGTCGCCGATGGCAGGCGCGGCCGGCGCGGCGCCCACGACCCACGTCCGGTTCTTCGCGATCGACGGCAGCACGTTCCTCGACGGCGACTACGTCATCAAGGGCGTTGCCGGACGCCTCCTCTGGTCCCTGCTGCGGCAGTACGAGCGCGAGGGCCGCACCGAGTTCACCAACCGCGAGGTCCGTCTGGACCCGACGCTCGCCCTTCCCGACTTCCGCGACAACTTCGAGAGCCGCTTGATCCTGCTGAAGCGGCGGCTCGACGAGCGGGAGGCGACGATCCGCGTCGAGAAGACCGGCAGGGGCCGCTTCCGCCTCGCCGTCACGGGCAACGTCCGCCTCGACGAGTTGCCCACCTCGAGCTAACTCGCCGGGTGTCGTCCCCTCGCGGGTCGATGCCGCGGGCGTTGCGCAGGAAGGCGCGGGCGGCGGGGTCGGTGGTGAGGGACTCGGCCTTCTCGCAAGCGGCGGCCGCACCGTCGCCGTTGCCGCCGCCGGCGGCGGCGGCGGCGAGGAGGTGGGCGCCGAGCAGCCCATGCCGGCTGGAACCGGGCCAGCCGTTCGGCGTCGAGCGTCGCCAGCGCGTCGAGCCCGGCGTCGAGGTCGGGGACATCGATGACGAACACGCCGCGAGCATCTCCTTGGCCTCCGCGAACGGGCCGTCCTGGACCTGCAGGCTGCCCTGGCGGGTGGTCACCTGGCTCGACGCCGTGATGTCGGCGCCCTCGAAGGCCGCCTGCAGTTGCTGGCGCCCCTCGCGGCGAACGATCCGGATGATCTCACCCATCGGGGCCCAGCCGACGACGTCGGGGACCTCTCGCCGCGACGCGCTCCCCCTACGGTTCAGCTATGACCGAGAAGCGGATCGAAGTTCAGCGGATGATCGCAGCCGGGCCGGCGGCGATCTTCGGGGTGCTGGCGACGCCCGACGGGCACGTCGCCATCGACGCGTCGGGGATGTTGATGTGGGCGGAGGGGGAGCCCGCCGCGGCCGTAGGGGATCGCTTCGTCGTGCACATGGATCGCGACTCGCTGCGTGACTTCGACATGGGCGAGTACGAGGTCACCGTCGTCATCACCCGGTTCGAGCGGGATCGCGAGATCGCGTGGACGGTGGAGGGGGTGCTGCAGCCGCCCATCGGGCACGTCTATGGCTACCGACTCGAGCCGACCGAGGGCGGAACGCTCGTCACGTCGTTCTACGACTGGTCCGACATCCACGAGGACTACCAGGCGGTGGCGGACTCGCTGTTCCCGGTCATCTCCGAGCGGAACCTGCTCGCGACGCTGGGGATCCTGTCGCGGACGGTCGCGTCCCGACAGGGTCGGCCCGGCGCCAAGCGCACCACGCGTGACGGCGCGGTCGGCGACGCCGAGTCCTAGGTCGGGCTGCTCCGCCGCAACGTGCGCGGCGATGCCGACGCCCTCGGAGATGCCGACCAGCACGGCCTGGTCGCTGCCCGCGGCGTCGAGCACGGCCAGGACCTCCTCGGCTCGTTCGTGGACCGTCTCGCCCCCCCGCAGGGGGTCCGACAGCCCGGTGCCCCGCTTGTCGAACAGCAGCAGCCGGTTGCCGGCGCCGACGCGTCGGTGGAAGCGGACCCACCACGGGAACTGCCACTGGTACTCGACGTGGGACAGGAAGCCGGGCACGACGAGGACGTCGATCGGGCCGTCGCCGACGACCTGGAACGCGACGTGCCCCGAACCGCCCTGTGTGCCGACCAGCGCGAACTGCGTGCGGGTGGGCAGCGCCACCGCTTCGACGCCGTCCAGCCCGGTACGGATCTCGAGCGAGGTGGCGTCGGGCACCTCCAGCTCGGGCTGGCGCTCGAGGATGGCGAGCTCGAGCTCGGCCAGCGACGGGCCGGGAGCGACCCCGACCTCGTCGGCCAGGACCCGCCGGTAGTCCTGGAAGCGGCGCAGCGCGTCGACGGCGCGTCCGTCGCGGTAGAGCACGAGCATCTGGAGGCGCACGAGCCGCTCGCGGTACGGGTGATCGACGAGCAGCAGCTGGATGCGGTCGTCCAGGCCCGCCGTCTGCCCGAGCTCGAGGTCGAGCTCCAGCCCGTCCTCGATGGCGTCGAGCCGGAGCCGGTCGAGTCGGGTGATCGCCGGATGCGTGAAGCCGGCGGCGACCAGGTCCGCCAGGGCATCGCCCCGCCAGAGGGCGAGGGCTGCCCCGAGTTGATCCCGCACGGCCGCCGCGACGTCGCCGGCCCGAGCCGCCGACGCGAGCCGCTCGAAGCAGCGAGCATCGAGGTGGTCGTCGTCGAGGTCGAACCGGTAGCCGCCGCCCCAGGTCGACAGCTCGGCCCACGGCGCCGCCAGGACCTGGCGCACCTGCTTGACGTAGGTCTGCAGCGTGTTGGCCGCCGTGCGGGGCGGGTCGCCCTCCCACAGCGCGTCGACGAGCCAGCCGGTGCTGATCCACTCGTTGGGCTGGAGGGCGAGGAGGGCGACGAGGCGGCGGACTTTGGGCGGCAGCGCCACGATCCCGCCGTCGACCTCCAGCTCCAACGGCCCGAGGATCCGGAGCCCGTCCGCCATGGTCCGACCGTAGCGATCTCGCTTCGCGGGCGCTCGGCTCCCGCCGGCGGAGCGCGGCGTGCTGATCCAGCATGATCGGAGCGGCGCGACCACGAGGAGTACCGGCGCGAGGACGGGCGCTGGCGCATCGCCAAGACCCACCTCGCCCGCCTCCGCCTCGACCCCCTCTCGTAGCCGAGCCCCGGATCGTCACGGTCGACCAGGCCGTGGACCTGATCCGCTCGGGCAAGCCGCTCCTGCTGCAGCCGCTCGTGGGCGGCCTGCCGCCCGAGATCGCCTGGCGCTACCTCCGCATCGTCACCGACGACGTGATGACGGCGCTCTGACCGCCTGCCCCCGTCCGGGGGTTACGGTCGGCCGGGTGCGACGTGCGGTGTGGACGGAGGCCGGGCTCGAGGTCGTCGAGGCGGAGCCGGGGCCGCTCGGGGTGGGGTGGGTGCGGCTGCGGGTCGAGGCGTGCGGCATCTGCGGGTCCGACCTGCACTGGTGGCACGGTCACCTCCGGCGGCCGTTGGGCACGGCACCGGGCCACGAGCTCGCGGGCATCGTCGTCGACGGGCCGGCCGGGCTCGCCGACGTGCGCTACGCGGTGTCGCCCAACGTGAGCTGCGGCTCGTGCTCGTACTGCCGCACCGGGCGCACGAACCTCTGCAACCGGGGCGGGCCGGGGCTCGGGCTCGGGCGCGACGGCGGGCTGGCCGAGCTCGTCGACGCGCCGGTGGCCAACCTGGCGCCGGTGCCCGACAGCGTCGACCCGGTGGTCGCATCGCTGACGGAACCGCTGGCGGTGGCCGTCCGCGGTGTCGGTCGGGCCCAGGTCGAGCCGGACAGCACGGTGCTCGTGCTGGGCGGCGGAACGATCGGCCTGTGTGCGGCGCTCGTCGCCCGTGACCGGGCCCGGCTCGTCGCCATCTCGGCCCGCCACCCTCACCAGCGCGCCGCCGCCGAGCGCCTCGGGGTCACCGTCATCGGCGAGGACGAGGTGGTGTCGTGGGGCAAGGAGCACCGACCCGACGTCGTCGTGGAGAGCGTCGGCGGCGTGGCCGACACCCTCGACACCGCCGTCCGGGTCGTGGCCCGGGGCGGGCGGATCGCGCTGCTCGGCACGTTCGGCACGCCGAGAGCAGTCGACCTGCAGCGGCTGATGATGAAGGAGGTCGCGCTGCTCGGGTCGTTCTGCTACGGCAGCGGCGAGCGGGAGGCCGAGTTCGGCACCGCCGCCCGCCTCACCGGCCGCTGGCGCAGCGAGCTCCGCGGGCTGACGACGCATCAGTTCCCGCTCGAAGCGGTGGCGGACGCCTTCGCCACCGCCGACGACAAGACCACCGGCGCCATCAAGGTGACGATCACCCCGAGCTAGGAGACGTACGCCGCCAGGTGCTCGCCCGTGAGGGTGGAGCGGGCGGCGACGAGGGCGGCGGGGGTGCCCTCGAAGATGATCCGACCGCCGTCGTGCCCGGCGCCGGGACCGAGGTCGATGATCCAGTCGGCGTGGGCCATGACGGCCTGGTGGTGCTCGATGACGATCACCGACTTGCCCGCGTCGACGAGCCGGTCGAGCAGGGCCAGCAGGTGGTCGACGTCGGCCAGGTGGAGGCCGGAGGTCGGCTCGTCGAGGATGTAGATGCCGCCCTTCTCGCCCATGTGCGTGGCCAGCTTGAGGCGCTGACGCTCGCCGCCGGACAGCGTGGTGAGCGGCTGGCCGATCGTGAGGTAGCCGAGGCCGACGTCGAAGAGTCGGGACAGGACGACGTGCGCCGCCGGCGTCGCCGCCTCCCCGTCGCTGAAGAAGGCCTCGGCGTCGGCCACCGACATCGCCAGCACCTCGCTGATGTCGCGGCCGCCGAGGCGGTAGTCGAGGACGGACTCGGCGTAGCGCTTCCCCTCGCACTCCTCGCACGTGGTGGCGACGGTGTCCATGATCCCGAGCTCGGTGTAGATGACGCCGGCGCCGTTGCACGCGGGGCACGCGCCCTCGGAGTTGGCGCTGAACAGCGCCGGCTTGACGCCGTTGGCCTTGGCGAACCCCTTGCGGATGGGCTCGAGCAGGCCGGTGTAGGTGGCCGGGTTGCTGCGGCGCGAGCCGCGGATCGCGCCCTGGTCCACAGTGACCACGCCGTCACGCCCCGACACCGAGCCGTGGACCAGCGAGCTCTTGCCCGAGCCGGCCACGCCGGTGATCACGCACAGCACCCCGAGCGGGATGTCGACGTCGACCTTCTGCAGGTTGTGGGTCTCGGCCCCGCGGATCTCGAGGGCGCCGCCGGCCGACCGCACCGACGCCTTCAGCGTGGCGCGGTCGTCGAGGTGGCGGCCGGTGATCGTGTCGCTGGCCCGCAGCCCCTCCACCGTGCCCTCGTAGCAGATGGTGCCGCCGCCGGAGCCGGCGCCGGGGCCGAGGTCGACGATGTGGTCGGCGATGGCGATCGCCTCCGGCTTGTGCTCGACGACGAGCACGGTGTTGCCCTTGTCGCGCAGCCGGAGGAGCAGGTCGTTCATGCGCTGGATGTCGTGGGGGTGCAGGCCGACCGTCGGCTCGTCGAACACGTAGGTCACGTCGGTGAGCGACGAGCCGAGGTGGCGGATCATCTTCGTGCGCTGCGCCTCGCCGCCCGACAGCGTGCCCGACGGCCGCTCGAGCGAGAGGTAGCCGAGGCCGATCTCGACGAACGAGTCGAGCGTCTGCAGCAGGGCCTCGAGCAGTGGTGCGACCGACGTGTCGTGCAGGCCGCGGACCCACTCGGCCAGATCGGTGATCTGCATCGCGCAGGCGTCGGCGATGTTGATCCCCTTGATCTTCGACGACCGGGCCCCCTCGCTCAGCCGGGTGCCGTCGCACTCGGGGCAGGTCGTGAACGTGACGACGCGCTCCACGAACGCCCGGATGTGCGGCTGCAGGGCGTCGATGTCCTTGGACAGCATCGACTTCTGGATCGTGGGGATCAGGCCCGTGTACGTGAGGTTGATGCCCTCGACCTTGACCTTGGTCGGCTCCATGTGGAGCAGGTCGTGCAGCTCCCGCTTCGTGTACTTCTTGATGGGCTTGTCGGGGTCGAAGAAGCCGGCCCCCCGGAAGATGCGGCCGTACCAGCCGTCCATGCTGTAGCCGGGGATCGTGAGCGCGCCGTCGTTGAGCGACTTGGTGTCGTCGTACAGCTGCGTGAGGTCGAAGTCCGACACTCGGCCCATGCCCTCGCAGCGCGAGCACATGCCGCCGAGGCGATTGAACGTGGCCCTCTCGGTCTTCGTTCTGCCCTCGCCGCGGTCGACGGTGATCGAGCCGGTCGCCCGTACGGACGGCACGTTGAAGGCGAACGCCTGGGGCGAGCCGATGTGAGGCTGACCGAGGCGGCTGAAGAGGATCCGCAGCATCGCGTTGGCGTCGGTGGCCGTGCCGACGGTGGAGCGGGGGTTGGTGCCCATCCGCTCCTGGTCGACGAGGATCGCCGTGGTCAGGCCATCGAGCATGTCGACGTCGGGCCGCGCCATCGTCGGCATGAAGCCCTGCACGAAGGTGCTGTAGGTCTCGTTGATCAGCCGCTGCGACTCCGCCGCGATCGTGCCGAAAACCAGCGAGCTCTTCCCCGACCCGGACACCCCGGTGAACACCGTGAGGCGCCGCTTCGGGAGCTCGACGCTGACGTCCTTGAGGTTGTTCACGCGTGCGCCGTGCACTCGGATCAGGTCGTGGCTGTCGGCGACGTGCGAGCCGGTCGACTTCGGTTTCGCCGGCTTGGCCTTGCTCATCCTGTCTCCTCTGGTGAACGGTCGTCTCGGTTGGCGGCGCCGGCCTGGGGTCAGGCCTGCGCGATGCGCACGAGGTTGCCGGAAGGATCGCGGAACGCGCAGTCCCGGGCGCCCCAGGGCTGGGACTTGGGCTCCTCGAGCACCTCGGCGCCCGACGCCCGGAGCTTCTCGAACGTGGTGTCGAGGTCGTCCGAGCTGAAGATGGCGGCTTGGAGCGACCCCTTCGTCACGAGCGACAGGAGGGCGTCGCCCTCGGTCTGCGAACGACCGCCGTGCGGCTGGAACAGCACGACGTTCAGGTCCTGACCCTCCGCGCCGACGGTGACCCAGCGGAACCCGTCGGCCGCGACGTCGTTGCGGACCTCGAGGCCGAGCCCGTCGCGGTAGAAGCCGAGCGCCTCGTCGGGGTCGTGGACGGGAATGAACATGGTGGAGACGGTGACTGCCATGCCTCGACCGTACGAGCGCGGGCCGGCCGGGTGCTTCTCCGATCGTGCTCCGGTGCCGACGCCGACCGGCTGCGGTCAGACCGTCGCAGGACGGCGCCGCGGTCGCGTCGCCACCTTGCTGACGCAGGCCGGCACCACCTCGACCTGGCGGTGGTCGCGCGCCCGGTAGCGGGAGGGCGACTCACCGACGATCTCGGTGAACCGCGAGCTGAACGATCCGAGCGACGTGCACCCCACGGTGACGCACGCGTCGGTGACCGACATCCCCTGGCGTAGGAGCGCCTTGGCGCGCTCGATGCGACGGGTCATGAGGTAGGCGTACGGCGTCTCGCCGTAGGCGGCCCGGAACTTGCGCGAGAAGTGCGCGGGCGACATCAGGGCCGCCCGCGCCATCGTCGGCACGTCGAGGGGCTCGGCGTACGTGCGGTCGATGTGGTCCCGGGCCCGCCGCAGGTGCGCCAGGTCGGCGAGCTCTCCCGGCGTCATGCCGACAGACGGTACGCGACGGCTCGGCCGCCCTCCCGCTCGACGCCGGCGCGACTCGTCGATCGTGAACCCGGTGATCATCGTCAGACGCGCTCGATGATGATGGCGGGCGCCATCCCGCCGCCGGCACACATCGTGACCAGCCCGACCTGCTTGTCCCGGAGCTCGAGCTCGTCGAGGACGGTGCCGATGAGGATGGCTCCGGTGGCGCCGATGGGGTGGCCCAGGGCCATCGCCCCGCCGTTGACGTTGACCTTGTCGCGATCGAGGTCGAGGTCGCGCATGAACTTCTCGGAGACCACCGCGAAGGCCTCGTTCACCTCGAACAGGTCGATGTCGTCGACGGTCATGCCGGCCCGGGCCAGGATCTTGCGGGCCGAGGGCACCGGCGCGTTCAGCATGAGCGTCGGGTCGTCGCCCATGTTCGAGCTGGCGACCACCCGCGCCCGGGGCTTCAGGCCATGGGCCTGACGTCACCTGGGAGCTCGTGCCCCACACGATGTCGTCGACCTCGGCCGTGTCGAACCCGTTGCGCTCGGCAAGGGCGGCGAGCACCGTGGCCGCGATGTGCTGCGGGTGGAGGTGGGCGAGGGCGCCCTTGCCCTGCTTGCCGATCCCCGAGGCGTGCGGCAGGCATCGATGATGAAGGCGTCGGCCATGGTGATCCCCTGTCGTCGAGCGGTCGCGGCCGAGCCTCCCAGGTCCGGTGGCGGGTGATCCAGCGGGGCACCGCCGCAGCACTGGGTACGTTCGGGGGATGGCCCCCATCGAACCGACGCGGCTGATCGAGCCCGACTTCTGGCAGCTGCCGCTCGACGACCGCATGGCGGAGTTCGCCGTGCTGCGCGAGCAGGGCGCATTCCTCCCGATCGAGTTCCACAACCCGATGACCGACGACACCGAGCGGTTCCAGGCGGTCACGCGCTACGCCGAGGTGGTCGACATCAGCCGGCGCCCGCAGGACTTCTGCTCGGGCCAGGGCGCCGTATCGATCCCCGACATGCCCGCCGAGGCGCTCGAGTTCTTCGGTTCGTTCATCAACATGGACGACCCGCGCCACGCCCGCCAGCGCGGCATCGTCGCCCGCTCGTTCACCCCGAAGCAGCTCCAGGGGGTCCTCGACTCGGTGGAGACGATCTGCACCGAGGTGATCGACGGGTTCTGCGAGCAGGGCGAGGTCGACCTCGTCGAGGTGCTGTCGCAGCCGTTCCCGCTGCTGGTGATCTGCGACATGATGGGCATCCCCCGCAGCGAGTTCTCCACGGTGCTCCAGGCCACGAATGTGATCCTCGGCGCCGGCGACCCGGACATGACCGGCGGTGGCGATCCGCTGGCCGCGGTGTTCGAGGCGGGCATGCAGCTGATCACGCTCATGAACGAGCTGGCCGACCGGCGCCGGGCCGAGCCGACCAACGACCTCACCTCGGCCCTGGTCCACAACGACCTCGGCGAGGACATGCTCGCCCCGCACGAGATCGGCCCGTTCTTCATCCTCCTCGCGGTTGCCGGCAACGACACGACCCGCACGGCGATCAGTCACGGGATGGACCTCCTGCACCGCAACCCCGACGAGCGGGAGCGGTGGAAGAACGACCTCGACGGCGTCGGGGCCACCGCGGTCGAGGAGATCGTGCGGGCCGCCTCGCCCGTGACCTACATGCGGCGCACGGCGACGCAGGACACGACCGTGGGGGACCACGAGCTGCACGAGGGCGACAAGGTGGTGCTGTTCTACGGCGCGGCCAACCGCGACCCCCGCGTGTTCGACGAGCCCGAGCGCTTCGACGTCCTGCGCAACCCGAACAACCACGTCGGATTCGGCGGGCCCGGGCCCCACTTCTGCCTCGGCGCCCACCTCGCCCGGCGCGAGGTGAGCGTCGCCTTCCGCCAGCTGCTCCGCCGCCTGCCCGACATCGAGCTGGCCGGCGCACCGGTGCCGCTCGAGCCGATGGGCGTCCCGCTCGTCGGTGGCATCAAGCGCCTCCCCGTCCGGTTCACGCCGACGCCCGAGGTCGGCTCGTAGTCGCTCGTCGGGAAACTTGACCGTCCGGTCAAGTACGGTCTGCGTCCATGTCGATTGCGATCACCGACGAGCACAAGGCCCTGGCCGAGACGGCCTGGGAGTTCCTGCTGAAGCGCGACGCCCGGGGCGCAGCCCGGGCGCTGCTCGAGGCTTCCGCCGAGGAGCTGCCCCCGTTCTGGGGGGACCTGGTGGGGCTCGGCTGGACCGGCCTGCACCTCGCCGAGGAGCACGGCGGGTCGGGCTACGGGCTCGAGGAGCTGGTCGTCGTGGTCGAGGCGCTTGGCCGGGCCGTCGCCCCCGGGCCGTTCGTCCCGTCGGCGATCGCCAGCGCGGTGATCGCGTCGGCCGCCGACGATGGCACGAAGGCCGACCTGCTGCCCGGCTTCGCCGACGGCACGTCGACCGCCGGCATCGCGGTCGACGGATCCGTCACGGTCTCCGGCGACACGGCGTCGGGCTCGGCGGTCGTGCTCGGCGGCGCCCTGGCCCGACTGCTCGTGCTCGGCGCCGGCGACGACGTGGTCATCGTCGAGCGCGATGCCGCCGGCGTCTCCGTCGAGACCCCGGTCAACCTCGACAACACCCGCCGCTCGTCGCGCGTCACCCTCGACGGCGCCGCCTGCACGGTCCTCCCGGGGGCGAAGCAGGTCTTGGTCGACGTGGCCCGCGTGCTGCTGGCGGCCGAGGCCGTCGGCCTGGCGCGCGAGTGCACGGATATGGGCGCCGCCTACGCCAAGGAGCGCCTCCAGTTCGGGCGCGTCATCGGCACCTACCAGGCCGTCAAGCACCACTGCGCCAACATGGCCGTCGCCACCGAGCTGGCCACCAGCGCCGTGTGGGACGCGGCGCGGGCCGCCGCTACCGGTGGGGAGCAGCTGTCCTACGCCGCCGCCGTCGCCGCCACGCTCGCCGCCCCGGCCGCCGACCTGTGCGCGAACCTCAACACCCAGGTGCACGGTGGCATCGCCATCACCTGGGAGCACGACGCCCACCTGTACATGCGCCGGGCCACCACGCTCCTCGGCTACCTCGCGGCCGACGGCGCGGCTCGCGACTGCACCGAGCTCGCGCGTCGCGGCGTGGTCCGGGCCAAGGCCATCGAGCTGCCACCCGAGGCCGAACCGATCCGCGAGGAGGTGCGGGCCTTCGCCCAGAGCATCACGGACCTCCCGGCCGAGGCGCAGCGCAACAAGCTCATCGAGACCGGCTACGTCATGCCCCACTGGCCGAAGCCCTACGGACGCGCGGCCGGCCCGATCGAGCAGCTCGTGATCGAGCAGGAGTTCGGCGATGCCGGCGTGAAGCGCCCGCAGTACGGCATCACCGCCTGGAACATCCTGACCCTGATCCAGTACGCCAACCAGGACCAGCTCGACCGCTGGGTGATGCCGGCGCTGAAGCAGGACGTCATCTGGTGCCAGCTGTTCAGCGAGCCCGACGCCGGCTCCGACGCCGCCGGGGTCAAGACCAAGGGCACCAGGGTGGACGGGGGCTGGCTCGTCAACGGCCAGAAGGTCTGGACCAGCGGCGCCCACGTCTCCGGCTTCGGCTTCGCCACGATCCGCACCAACCCCGACGTGCCGAAGCACGAGGGCATCACGATGGTCGTGATCGACATGCACGCCCCGGGTGTCGAGGTCCGGCCGCTGAAGATGACCACCGGCAACTCAGAGTTCAACGAGGTGTTCTTCAACGACGTGCTCGTCCCCGACGACGACGTCGTGGGCCCTGTGGACGGAGGCTGGACCGTCGCCCGGGCCACGCTCGGCAACGAGAGCGTGAGCATCGGCGGGGGAGGCGGCGGGATGTCGATGCCCGGTTCCGCCCTCGTGCCGCTGCTCGACGCCCACCCCGATCGGCTCCCGGGCGGCGAGGAACGGGTCGGCCGCTACATCGCCAACCACGCCGCCATGGGGCTGCTCAACCTTCGCAGCGCCAACCGGGCGGTCGCAGCCAGCGGCCCCGGGCCTGAGGGCGCCATGACCAAGCTGGTGCTCTCCGAGCTCGGCCACGAGGCGGTGGCGATCCAGACCGCGCTGCACGGCGCCGAGGCCGCCTTCATGGACGGCGCCGCTGGCATCAGCAACTTCATGGTCCTCATGCACCGCGGCATGTCGATCGCCGGCGGCACGTCGGAGATCAAGCGCAACCAGATCGGGGAGCGCATCCTCGGCCTGCCGCGCGACCCGCTCATCAAGTAGCCCGCGCTCAGGCCACCGGCTCGGCCCGCACGTACACGAGGGTGGCCACCCGATCGGCGGCCGTGTCGACCAACTCGACCTCCATCGGCCCCCGGGGCCGTCGCCGAGGAGGCGGCAGCGCGTCCGGACCGGCCCCACCCGCGCCTGCGCCAGGTAACGCAGGTCGAGATCGGTGACGACGACGGGCGCTCCCAGCCGGGCGCCGAGCAGCTCCTCGGCGGCGGCCTCGGCGACCAGCGCCACCATCGCGCCCTGGAGCGTCCCGGCCGGGTTGCACACGTCCGGGGTGACGGCGATCTCCACGACACCGTCGGCCGCGTCGACGACGACGATGCCCGCCTCCTCTCGCACGGGCCGGTCGAGCGTCCCGGCGTCGTGGAAGAGCGCCGGCGCCGCCTCGGGGGCAACCATGACCTTGGGCGGATCGGTCGGCTTGCGGGGCACGGCGACGAAGGCCACGGCCCCGCTGCAAACCAGTGCGCCGGCGCCGTCGACGACGTCGACCACAGCGGTCCCGGACCGTCGCCCGTGGCGGAGGATCGTGGTCCGGGCGGTGAGGCGGGCCGGCGCCGCGACCGGCCGCATCCGCACCGACATGTCGGTCGTGAAGCACCAGGCGTCCGGGTCGACGTCGAGCGTGATGCCGGCCACGGCGTCGACGAGGAACGAGAAGACGCTGGCCCGCACCATGCCGTGGTGAAGCACCTCGGGGTGCGGCGTGAGGTCGAGCAGCAGCGCATCCTCTTCGTACCGGGCGGTGACGCCGAGTCGGGACGGGACTGCGGTCCGGCGGCTGGGAATGTCGGTCATCGGTCTCCAGCGCTCGCGAGCCGCCGAAGGTAGCGACCGTCTGCTGCCGCGCTGTCACCCGGCGCTCACGCCGGGTCGACGGGACCGACGTACACCCAACGGCCGTCGTGGCGGGCGAACCCACTCGTCTCGGCGAGGAAGCCGAGACGGTGGTGGGCCCGGAACTCGACCGTGCCGTCGACGTCGAGGAGCCCGCCGCCGGCGACGGCGACGATCTCCAGCCGCCGCCAGCCGACATCGGGGTCGAGCGTCAGCGCGGACGGGGCGGTGGTCGGGTGCCAGGACCACCGCAGGTACGCGTCGTCGCCGACGACGTAGGCGCTGTAGCGCGACCGCATGAGCTGCTCGGCCGTGCCGGCGTCGGCTTCCCGACGGTGGAGCCGGCCGCAGCAGTCGTCGTAGCCGCCGCTCGCGCCGCACGGGCAGTTCGTCACGACGAGGTCCACGGAGCCACTCGGACGCGCATCGACGGGAGCCTGGCACGGCTGGACGCCCCGGCCGAGGTGCTGGGGTGCGCCCAGTGGCTCCACCGTGGCCAGACTCGGGGCCGACCGACGAGCGGAGAAGTGGACCATGGACGGATCGCAGGGAGCAGGTAGCCACCTCGAGGGGCGGGTTGTGGTCGTGACCGGCGCGGGCGGCGGGTTCGGGAAGCTCATCGGCGAGCTGTCGGCGGCGCGGGGTGCCAGCGTCGTCGTCGGCGACATCGACGCGGCGGCGGCCGAGGCGACCGCGGCGGGCATCAGCGCCAGCGGGGCCGAAGCGGAGTGGCTGGCGGTCGACGTCCGCCAGCTCGGCCAGGTGCAGGCGCTCGCCCAACGGGCCGTCGAGCGATTCGGCGCCGTCGACGTCATGGTGAACAACGCCGGGACCATGCCGCTCGCCTTCTTCGCCGACCACGAGCAGGCGTGGGAGGCCTGGGACCGTTGCATCGACATCAACTTCAAAGGCGTGTTGAACGGCATCTGCGCCGTCCACGACCAGATGATCGAGCAGGGCCGTGGTCACGTCGTCAACATCTCGTCGATCTACGGCAACGCGGGCAGCGCCGGCTCCGGCGTCTACAGCGCCACCAAAGCCGCCGTGTCGATCCTCTCGGACTCGCTGCGGGTCGAGTCGCAGGGGAAGATCAAAGTCACCGTCGTCCGTCCCACCGGCGTGCTCGGCACCGGCCTCGGCGCGGGAGTCGTCAACCCGGCGGCGCTCGTGGGCATCGTCGGCCAGAATGAGCAGCGCTTCATGGCGCGGATCACGGCGTTCATGAGCGGCACGCTCGACGGCCCTTTGGCCGATGTCGACGACCCCGCCTACTGGGCCATCGAGCCTGACGTCGTCGCCCGGGCCGTCGTCGAGGCCATCGACCAGCCGTGGGGCGTGACGATCAGTGACGTGACCGTCCGGGCCACCGGTGAGGACTACGTGCTCTGAGCCTCGTGACACCCGCGAACGCCGATGACGCCGACCGGCCCTACGGCTTCCGGCTCCTCGGCCCGGCCGACGAGTCGGGCCCTTGCGCGGCCGCACGGCGGGCGCGCACCTGGCCGCCATCAGTTGCCTTGAGGAGGAGTGGTTCGTCGCCGGCGACGCCAGCGCCTACGCAACCGACGGCGAGCTCGCCCCCGACGGGCGCTGGTCGGTGACGCCGGCTTCCACGGCGCCGTTCCGGACGCGCCTGCTGGTGCGCCGCCCGCGCGACCCCCAGCGGTTCTCCGTCCACAGTCGCGGCGGAGGGGCGGCGCGCTTCGACGGCGATCCCGCATCCGCGGCTCCGAGGTCGGCTCCCGCCCCGATCACGACGAGCGAACCGGGCAGCACCACGATCGAGCGCGACGAGCACGGCCTGGCGCTCGGCGGGATCCCGACGCCGTCGGGTCGACGTGCCGCTGTCGGTGCTCAGTGGTGAGGCAGCACCGGCCGGCGACATCCTGTGCATGCTCTTCGGCAGCTCGACGCCGTTCGATGCGGCGACGCTCGCTTCGCTCTACCCGACGAGGGACTCGTACCTCGACGCGTTCGACGCCGCCCTCGACGAGACGGTCGCCGCCGGCTTCGCGCGGGCCGCCGACCGCGAGGCCTGCGTCGCCGAGGCCCGGGTCCGCGCCGACGAGCTCCTGTTCGGCTCGTCAGGGTGATCGAGGAGCCCCAGCGTGGTACGGCGACCCGGCCGGTCGGACCGGCGCGATTCGCCGAGGGCTGCGCACGCCGGTTGGGCGGGCATGCGCATCGACCGACGAAGCGAGCCCATGGCCGAGCGGGGCGGGAGCAGGCGGCATCACAGCGGCCCGTAGTCGCCCCGAAGGAACTTGACGGCTTCGGTGGCGGTGGGGAACGAGCGGCTGACGCCCGTGCCGAAGAAGCCGGCGTCGGTCAGCATCGTGATGCCGGTGACGCCGGCGGCGGCGTCGCTGCACAGGAAGACCAACGGGAAGGCCTGCTCGAGCGGGGTCGATGCCTCGATGCCGGCTTCCTCGCGGTAGTCGGCCCCGAAGCCAAGCCACTGCTCGGCGTTGGCCTGGGCCAGCGGCGTATTCGTGGGTCCCGGCATGATCGCGTTGATGCGGATGCCGCGCTTCAGCATGGGGAGCGCCTGGGACGCCACGTATGCGCCCATGACCTGCTTGCTCCACATGTAGTCGGCCCGGCCGTTCTCCTGGCACCATGTCGAGGCCTCGTCGAAGTCGGTGATCTCGAGGTAGGCGAGGATCTTGTCGAGGTTCGACTCCCAGCCCATGCCCGCAGCCGAGGAGATCATGCCGATCGCCGAGCCGCGCGGCAGGAGGTCGCGCTCGAGTAGCCGGCCGATCATGTAGCGGTGGCCGATGAAGTTGATCTTCTCTATCCCCGGCGTGCCGTCGGCCACGCCGGCGCACGAGAAGAGCGCGTGGATCGGCCCGCCGCACTCGTCGACGGCCGTGTCGATCGAGGCCTTGTCGGCCAGATCGAGGCGGAGGGCCTTCACGCCGTCGAGGGTGACCTCGGCCCGGTCCATGACGACGACTTCGGCGCCGGCGTCCTTCACGACCTCGGCGACGGCGGCGCCCATGCCGGTGGCGCCGCCCACGACGACCGCCCGCTTGCCCTTGTAGCTGTATGCGTCAAAGAGACCCATGTCGTTCGTTGCTCCTTGTTGGTGGTCAGGCGACGACGCCGCGGACCTTCAGGTCGATGATGGCGTCCATGTCGAGGCCGAGGCTTTCGTGGTCGCCATGTTCGTTGAAGTCGGGGGCCCGGCGCGTCGACGGCAGCTGGTCGCCGACGGTGACGGGTGTGGCCCGGGGTGACGGGTGTGGCCCGGGGTGACGGCCCTGAGGCACACGGTGCGACGATGTGCCACCAGCGGGTCAAGGCAGCCTTTACGCTGCCCAACAGGCCGACCCCCGCCGGGGTTGGAACTCGGCGAGCGACGCCCTCTGGCCCACCGAGCACTTGCCGAAGAAGCTCGCGGTGGCGCGGGCGAGTACGCCGAGCACCTCGACGAGCACGAACTGGGGAACCTGTGACCGGCACCGAAACGACCACCCCCGCGATCACCGGCGACCGGGCTGAGCGGCTCGTGGCCTGGATGGACGCGGCGGGCCTGCCCGGCGCGGGCGCGCCGCTCGAGAGCCGCTACATCTCCGGCGGCAGCCAGAACGAGATCTACGAGCTGCGCCGAGGCGACCTCCACGGCGCGATGCGCATCCCGCCGGCGACCGCTCCCGCCGACCGCGACAGCGGCATCGTGCGGGAATGGCGCATCATCCAGGCTCTCGTCGGCACCGACGTGCCCCACACCGAGGCGGTCGCCGTGTGCACCGACCCCGGCGTGCTCGGGCGTACCTTCTACCTGATGGGCTTCGTCGAGGGGTGGTCGCCGATGGACCTGCGTGGCGGCCCGTGGCCGGCTCCGTTCGACGCCGACGTCGAGGCCCGCCACGGCCTCGCCTACGAGCTCGTCGAGGGCATCGCCCGGTTGTCCAAGGTCGACTGGCAGGGCCGCGGCCTGTCCGACCTCGGCCGGCCCGACGGCTACCACGAGCGCCAGGTCGACCGCTGGCTCGCCTTCCTCGACCGCATCGAGGGGCGCGAGATCCCGGGGCTCGACGTCGCCTCGGCCTGGCTCCGCGCCCACCGGCCCATCGACTTCATCCCCGGCCTGATGCACGGCGACTACCAGTTCGCCAACGTCATGTACCACCACGGCGGGCCGGCCCGGTTGGCCGCCATCGTCGACTGGGAGATGGGCACCGTCGGCGACCCGAAGCTCGACCTCGCGTGGGTCGTCGCGAGCTGGCCCGAGGCGCCCACGCCGATCGGGGAGCCGCCCGGCGGCTACGTCGACATGAGCGGCATGCCGTCACGAGCCGACGTGGTCGCCCGCTACGCCGAGGTGTCGGGCCGCCAGGTCGACGACCTGGACTACTACGTGATCCTCGCCCGCTGGAAGCTGGCGATCGTGCTCGAGCAGGGCTTCCAGCGGGCCGCCGACAGCCCGGCGCTCCAGGCCTTTGGCCCGATCGTCCTCGATTCCATGCGGGCGGCGGCGGAGCTCGCCGAGACGACGGACTACCGGTGACCCACGCCGGCGACGAGCTGGTGGAGGAGCGGCGGGGCGCCGTCTTCGATGCATCGCGCCAGGCGGGGCGCGAACGTCGCTGCGGTTCGTCAGTGCGCCAGGCTCCAGCCGGAATCAAGGGCTGAACCCGTGCACCTGGGGATGTTGTTGCAGATGGCCGCCGACGGCATGGGGGGGCGCGTCGCGCTCGGCCCCCGGACCGCCGGAATCACCTTCGCCGAGCTGGCCGAGCGGGCGCAGCGGGCCGGCACGATCTTCGCCGGCCACGCCGGCGAACGGGTGGTCCTGGTCGACCTGAACTCCCCGGCGGTGCCCATCGCGCTGTTCGGCGCCGGCCTCGCCGGTAAGCCGTTCGTGCCCGTCAACTACCGGCTCGCCGACGACCAGCTCCGTTCCCTCGTGCGCCGCGCCGCGCCGGCGACGGTGATCGCCGGCCCGGGCATCGCCGAGCGGCTCGGCCCCATCGAGGGTGTCGAGCTCCTGAGCCGCGACGAGCTGCTCGCCCGGTCGGCCGATCCCACGGTGCCCGGCGCTGATCCGTACGGCGGTGACCCCGACGACATCGCGGTCTTGCTCTACACGAGCGGCACCACCGGCGACCCCAAGGCCGCGGTCCTGCGCCACCGGAACCTCGCCTCCTACGTCATCTCGACAGTGGAGTTCGCCGGCAGCGACGAGGAGGAGGCGGCCATCGTCAGCGTTCCGCCGTACCACATCGCCGGCATCTCCTCGGTCCTGTCTGCCACGTACGGAGGCCGGCGTGTCGTCCACGTCGAGGCGTTCGAACCACGCGTCTGGGTCGGCCTCGTCCGCGCCGAGCAGATCACCCACGCCATGGTCGTCCCGACGATGTTGAACCGCCTGCTCGACGTCATCGAGCAGGACGGCGGCGGGCTGCCCTCGCTGCGGGCGCTGTCCTACGGCGGCGGCCCGATGCCGTTGCCGGTCATCGAGCGGGCACTCGCCCTGCTGCCCGACGTCGGCTTCGTCAACGCCTACGGGCTCACGGAGACGTCGAGCACCATCGCCCTCCTCGCCCCGGCCGACCACGTCGCAGCGTTCGCCAGCTCGGATCCGGGGGAGCGGGCCCGTCTCGCATCGGTCGGGCGGCCGCTCCCCGGCGTGGAGGTCTCGATCCGCGACGCGTTCGGCGAGCCGGTCGGCGTCGGTGTCCGGGGCGAGATCTGGGTGCGGGGCGAGCAGGTGTCGGGCGAGTACCTCGGTGCCGGCACGGGCCTCGACGACGGCTGGTTCTGCACCCGCGACGAGGGCCTCCTCGACGAAGAGGGATTCCTGTTCGTGCACGGCCGCCTCGACGACTTGATCGTGCGGGGCGGGGAGAACCTCTCGCCCGGCGAGATCGAGTCCGTGCTCGTCGAGCACCCTTCGGTGGAGCAGGCGGCGGTGGTGGGCATCCCCGACGAGGAGTGGGGCGAGGCGGTCGTGGCCGCGGTCGTCCCCGTCGCCGGCGCGGCGGTCACCGAAGCGGAGCTGCGCGAGTTCGTGCGGGCCCGCCTGCGCTCGACGAAGACGCCCGATCGCATCGACGTGCGCACCGAGCTGCCCTACAACGAGACGGGGAAGCTCCTGCGGCGGGCCCTGCGCGCCGACCTGGCCACCGCCTTCTCGAGCTCCGCCGGCGCCTGACAGTCGGCCGGCGACGGTCAAGAGCTCGGCGGCGGGCGGTGGTGGCGGCGGCGGGGCTACGTCCGGGCTCTCCGCCCGGACGTAGCGGCGCCCGTTCACGTCCGGCAAGGCCCCCGCTTCGCTCCTCGCCCACGCCTTGCGGGAGGTGCCGACCTTCCGTGATGTACACACCCTCCGGTCTGGTCGGCCGACAACCGGAGGGTGCCAGCAGGACCTTTCGGTCATGTACACACCCTCCGGTCGTGCGGCCGCCGTCGAGCGGGGCTGACCCGGCCGGTCGGCGATGACGCCGGCGTCAGCCCACGGCGGGCTCGCCCGGGAGCCTCACCGGTCGCGGCCGATGAAGCCGTGCTCGACGACGTGGACCGCGCCGTCGACCTCGACCGCCTCGCGGGGGAGCGACCCGAACGCCTCGACGACGGAGAGCAGCACGAGGGCTTCGACACCGGCGTCGCCAAAGGCGCGACCGGCGAGGAGGCGGGCCAGTCGGCGCCGCCCCCAGTCGCACACCGCGGCGCGGTCGCCCCGCATCGGGTCGTCGACGGCCTCGGCCCACACCCGGAGCATCGCCCCCTTGTCGGCGTGCACCGCGTTGTAGCGCCGCAGCCAGCGGCGGAGGGCTGCGCCGCCGCCCTCGCGCGGGACCTCGGCCAACGCGGTCGAGAGGGCCCCGAGGGCACGCGTCGCGATCACCTGCACGAACTGGTCCTTGTTCTCGAAGTAGCGGTAGAAGGCGCCGTGCGAGACACCGGCCGCGGCGGCGACGTCGTCGACCCTCGTGCCCCGGTAGCCCCGGCCGACGATCACCTCCTGGCCGACCTCGAGCAACGACGCGAGGGCCCGCCGATCGGCGCGGGCCGACTCGAGCTCGAGGCGCTGCGCCCGCTCGAAGACCGTGCGGAGGCCGTCGCCGATCCGAAGGGTGGGCATGGGCGCGTCGATGCGCGGCCGGGCGTTGACGTCGGGGCGAATCCCGAACAGCGAGCGGTGCAGGACGTCGGCCAGCCCGACCTCGACCCGCTCGTGCGAGTAGGCGTCGGGCGCGGCGTCGCGCAGCATCGATGCGATGTCGAGGCTGCGGACCACGCCACCGTGCAGCAGGGCGACGACCGGGCCGAGCTGACGGGGCGGCAGGGCGGTCGTGGTGAGCTTCGACTGGATCACCCCGAGGTTGCGCTGGCCGGCCCGCACCGATCCGCCGGCCAGCGCCGCGTCGCTCTGGGCGGCCGTGCCAAAGGCCCGGAAGACGGGCTCGTAGCGGGTGTGGATGGCGGCGTACCGGGCGACCCACGAGCGCAGCGCGTCCCAGCCCGCCGCCTCCGGGGTCAAGGGCTCGAGCGCCTCGGACGAGGCGCGCAGCTGCCGGGCGACTTGGCCGGCGAGGTGCCGGAACACGTCGTCCTTGCCGGAGAAGTACTGGTAGATCGACACTCGCGAGCAGCCGCCGACCTGGGCGATCTTGTCCAACGTCGTCCGCTCGTAGCCGTGCTCGCCGAAGACCTCCAGGGCCGAGTCGAGGATCCGCTGCTGCGTCCGGAGCCCACGGGTGCCGACCGTGGGGTTGTCGGAGTACGGCGCCCGCCGGGCGGGTGCCACGTCGGCGCCGCCATCGGGCCCGCTGAACGGAGGCGCAGCCATCACCCGGCAGTGACGCCGACGTCAGACACCGTGGCGGCCATCACCCCATGATCATGCCCCGGGGGCTCGTCGAGGGGGATCGCCTGATGGACAACGACGACATGGTGCTGGTGAGCGTCGACGACCACGTGGTCGAGCCGCCGCACCTCTTCGAGGGCCGGCTCCCGGCGAAGTACGTCGACCTGGCGCCGCAGTTCATCACCCGCGCCGACGGCACGAACGCCTGGGTCTACGAGGGCACCGAGATCGGCAAGGTCGCGCTGAACGCGGTGGCCGGTCGTCCCAAGGAGGAGTACGGCATGGAGCCGACGTCCTTCGCCGAGCTGCGCGCCGGTGGCTAGGAGAAGGTGCTGACCTGCTTCATCGACGACCGCTTCGGCGTCGCCAACCGGCAGTACCTCAACATGGACAACGTGATGTGGGAGTGCGACTACCCGCACTCCGACTCCACGTGGCCGTTCGCCCCCGAGCAGGTGGCCGAGCACTTCGTCGGCGTGCCCGACGACGACGTCGACCGGATCACCCATCGCAACGCCATGACGCACTTCTCGTACGACCCCTTCACCGCCCTCGGCGGGCGCGAGAACTGCACGGTCGGGGCGCTCAGGGCGAACGCGGCCGGCCACGACGTGGCCATCCGCTCCACCAACGCCTCCAATGTCGGGGGCCACGCCACCAAGGCCGTCGCCCTCGCCATCCCCGGTCGCTGACGCCGGCCCCGCGAGATCGGCGAGGGCACCAACCAGATCCAGCACCTCGTGATCGGTCGCGCCCATGGTTGCTCGGCCGGCGGGCCGGCGGGCCGGTGGGCCGGTGGGTTCAGCGGGGCGGCGCCGGGGTAGGAGCCGCCCGCTTCCGCAGCCCAGTCCCGGGCGTCGGAATGCTCCCCCCTCACACGACACCGGAGCCGAGCATGCGCGTCGACGACCCGGGCCACGGCCGGCCCTTGCTGACCTACGACCAGGGTATGGCTCTCTCGCTGGTCGCCCGCCGCGGCCTGACCTACCGGGAGGTCGCCGACCGGATGGGCCGTCCCCCGAGCGAGGTGCTGCGGCTGCTCCGCGGCGCGCTCGGCGGCCTGAAGGACCACCTGAGGTCGCCGAGCGGCTCCTCCGCGCCGTGACGCCCGTTCAGCTGGTGAGCTCCGGCATCACCTCGCGGGCGAACGCCTCGACCTGGTCTCGGCCTGCCCCGGGCCAGCCGCACACGAGGTAGCCGAAGCCGGCGTCGCGCCACTTGGCGGCGTGCTTCCTGGCGGTGTCGAGGTCGTCGAGCGACAGCGATCCGGCTCGCATGATGGCCGACGGCTCGCGCCCCGCTTCGGCCGCGAGCTCGTCGATGCGAGCGTTGGCCTCGCCGAGCGAGTTCGGCGTCCCGAACGCGTGCCACACGTCGGCGTACCTCGCCACGAGCGGAAGCGTGCGACGGGGACCCGTTCCCCCGATCCACAGGGGCGGGCCGGGCTGTTGCACCGGCGGCGGTCGGAGCTGCGCGTCCTTCAGGGACACGACCCGGCCCTCGTAGGACACGACATCGCCCGTGAAGAGCCGCTGCACGATCTCGAGGGCGTCCTCGAGCAGGTCGAAGCGGCTCGACGTCGATGGGAACGGGATGCCGAGCTCGCCGTGCTCCTTGTCGAACCACGCCGCGCCCAGCGAGAGCTCGAGGCGGCCGTGCGACGCGTGGT
Organism: Acidimicrobiia bacterium; assembly: GCA_013694495.1. Classification (GTDB taxonomy): domain Bacteria; phylum Actinomycetota; class Acidimicrobiia; order Acidimicrobiales; family JACDCH01; genus JACDCH01. The sequence continues at coordinate 30,987 of JACDCH010000056.1, forward strand.
CGACCGTCACGGCCTGGGCTGCGAACACCGACGGATGCCGGTAGGTCACGCCCGTCACGAGCAGCCCGAGGCGGAGCCGCGTCGTGACCCCGGCCAGTGCGGCGAGGGTCGTCATGCCCTCGAACGTCTCGCCGGGGCCGTCGCCGTACATCGGCTGGAAGTGGTCGAAGCCCCAGGCGCCATCGAACCCCAGCTCCTCGGCGAACTGGACGCGGCTCACGAGCTCGTCCCAGGGCATCCGTTGTTGCGCGAGATCCAGTCCGAAACGCATGCGCCCAACCTACGTCGGAGGGCTCCCGTGGCCGCCCGTACCATCCACGGGTGCCGTCGTCACCGCGCGCGACCCGGAGCGCAGCGACTGCCTCTGGGTGAACCCGTCCGCGATGGACTTCCGGCTGGCGCGCGTGAAGGACTTCGCCCTCGTCGATGCCGACGGTGCGGTGGTCCAGCGCCGGCATCGAGTCCTTCACGCCGATCCTCGACGTCACCGCCGAGGGCTGCGACCGCATGATCGCCGTCAACCTCACCGGCACGTTCGCGTCCGGGGCCCGGCGAGGGGGCTTCGCCGAGCGGTCCGGACCCTGCTCTCAGCTCAGAGCTGCCACGCGTCCGGGACCGCCACGCCGAGGGCGGCCGCGAGGTCCTGGGCGGGCCGTAGCGCCGACAGCGAGAACCAGGGGGCCTCCTCGAGCGCCCGGGCGAGCATCGTGGTCGCCTCGGCGTCGTCGCCGGAGGCGTGCAAGGCCGCCGCGGCGTGCACGAGGAACGTGGGGTCGACGGGGCCGAGGCGGATCGCGGCCCGAGCGTGGTCGGCGACGGCCGTCTGGTCGCCGGCGAGGGTCAGCGCCCACGCCAACGTGTCGTTGGCGAGGACGTTCTCGGGCCGGATCCCGTGGGCGATCCGGGCCAGGTCGGCGGCGCGCGCCGCGCCGGCGGCATCGGCAGCGCGGTCGGCCTCGAAGCGCGCTCTGTCGAGCTCCGTGAGGTGACCGACGGCCTCCTCGTCGGCGAAGTTGGCCCGGACCACTGCCTCGGAGCGTTCGGCCTCGGCGGTTCGACCCTGGAGGCGCAGCAGGTCGGCGAGCAGCGTCGCCGTCACTGCGCTGGGGCCGGACTCGACGAGCGTCGCGGCTGCCTCCGTGGCGCCGGCGAGGTCGCCCCGGGCGACATCGACACGGATCGCGCCCAACGCCGCGGCGATGAGCCCGGGCGATGCGGCTTCGGCCCGCGCGTACGCGCCCTCGGCGTCGTCGACCTGGCCGAGGCGCAGGTGGAGGTCGCCGACCAGGGCGGCGGTGACGGCGGTGCGGAAACCGCTCGGTGCGCCGGCCGCCTCGGCCTGCTGCATGGCCTGGAGGGCGCCGGGGAGATCGCCGTGGAGCTCGCGCAGGTACGACGTGCGGGCCAGGGCGGGCAGCCCAGGGTCGAGATCGAGCATGCGCTGGAGGTCGGCGGCCGCCGCGTCGTAGAGGCCGAGCTCGACCTGGGCGTCGACGACGACGCCGAGCGCCTCGGCGCTGAACGGGTTGGCGGCCACGGCGACGCGCCCGTGCTCGAGGGCCTCGTCGAAGCGGTGCAGGGTGAGGGCGAGCGAAGCCCGCGCGTAGCGGGTGGCGAATGCCTCCGGCGCGAGCTGCTCGGCGGTGGCGATCGCGGCGTCGGCCCGGGCGAACAACGTGAGGTCCCCGGACTCGATGCCCTCGGTGACGGCCACGACGCCGATGCGCTGCAGGGCATCCAGGTCGTCCGGACGAACCTCGAGGCGAGCCTCGAGCGCGGCCAGCTGGGCCGCGGGCGACGGGTTGACCGTGACGAACACGGTCTCGGTGGGGGGTGCGGGATCGAGGAACGCGAACCGGCCGACGAGCACGCCGATGACGGCGGTGAGGGCGACGGCCGGGACGAAGCGCCAGCGGGAGGCGGGCCGGACGGCCCGCCCCCCGTCGGCCCGACGGCCTTCGTGATCGGTGAAGGTGACGTCGGTCATCAGTGGGTCAGCTGTCGTAGCCCTCGTGCGGGTGCGCGAGGTACGGGAAGGTGGTGAGGAACGGCAGGTCGTTGCCGCTCACGCCGTCGCTGAGCTGGTTGTTCGGCGCCCGGTTGAACTCTGGGGTGAACGGCGTGGCGCCGGCGGCCGCCTGGAGGGCGATGTCGACGGTGTCGTCAATGAGACGGCGGCCGTTCGGCCACCCGTCGTTCTCGCCGGCGAGGAGGCCGAGGGGGTTCTGGGCGTTGGGGTCGGTCCCGGTCGGCGGGATCGAGGTGTTGAGCCGCAGCATCTCGGTCGCCTGGCCGTTCGGGAGCTGGTTGACCCCGGGGAGGCCCGTGAGGAAGATCCCCACGAGGTCGTTGCGGGGCGGCGGCGGCACCGTGATCCCCGGGTACAGGAGCTCGATGAGGCGGCCGAGCTCGGGGTCGGTGACGAGCGGCAGGAACGCGGCGTCGCCGGTCGTCTCGGATGCGTTGAACGCGTCCTTCAGGCCGAGGGGCACGACGACCTCGTTCACGAGGGGACCCCCGAGTCGGGACACCTGCACCCAGTCGCCGCTGTTCATCGGCTGGCTGCTGTCGCCGTCGACGAACACGCGGGTGGCCCGACGGTACGTCGTCGAGTAGACGCCGATCACCGGGTTCTCGCCCGCGTCGGGCACGTTGAAGGCACGCTGCACGAAGGACGCCATCTGGGCCCGCGTGACGGGGTTGGTCGGGCAGTACCGGCCGGTCGTGCAGCCCAGGGTGACGCGGGCGGCGGCGAGGGCGTTGATGTCCGCCTCCTGCAGGACGCCGTTGTCATCGCTGAACGCGTCGACGCTGCTCGCCGGGAGGTCCGCCGCGTTCACCAGGAACGTGGCCATCTGGGCCCGCGAGACGGGGTCGGTCGGGCAGTAGGCGCGGGGTCCGCACCCCTGCACGATCCCGGCGGCGGCGATGGCGTTGATGTCGGCCTCGAACAGGTTGGTCTCGTCGTCGTCGAACGAGTCGACGGTAGTGGCCGGCAGGTCGAGGGCGTTGACGAGGAACCGGGCCAGCTGGCCGCGGTTGATGTTGACGGCGGGGGAGTAGTTCCGCCCACCGGTGCCCATCGTGATGCCCGCCTTGGCGATGGCGTCGATCGCCTGCTCGTGCGTCGTGCCGTCGTCGTCATCGAAGTAGTCCGAGTCGGTCGTCAGCATGTCCGTCGGGACCTGCAGCGCGATCGTGTGGACGTTGTACCCGTTGGTGGCGTTCCGGCCCGGCTCGTTCGGGAGCGGGATGAGGTGCGCCTCGTTGAGCGGACGCAGGCCACCGAGGTCGAAGATCGACCCCAGGTCGACCGGGAAGGCCTCGTCGCGCTGGCCTGCGAAGACCTCGACGCCGTTCGGCAGCGTCGTGATGGCAGCGTTCGCCAGGTCGGCGTAGTTCGGGGTCGAGCGGGGCCCGACGCGGTTCGGCGGGACGGGGATGCCCGTGCCGAGCTCCGTGCGGACGCCGTCGACGACCTGGGTCACCGAGTAGGTCTGGCGCAGGTTGAAGTCCGGATCCGTGAGCGACGTGATCGGGCCCGTGGCGTACAGGAACGTGTTCGGGTTCTGGATCGTCGTCGTGAAGCGGAACTCGTAGACGATGTCGTCCACCGCGTCGCCGTCGTTCTCGATGTTGATCTCGTAGAGGACGTCCTCGCCGAAGTTGTAGAAGTTCGGCCCACCGGCGGGCTCCTCGAGCGGGATCCAGTTGGAGATGAGGGTGACTGTGTCGGGGTTGTCGGGGCTGACGAACGCGTAGACGTCGGTGTTGTCAGCAACCGGGTCCTCGGCGATCAGTGGGGCTTCTCGGTGGCTGGACGCCTCGACAGCGGCGAGGCTGCCGAGCGCGGTCGCGCCCGCCAGTCCTGCGGCTGCGAGGGCACGTCGGCGCCGACGGTTCGGTTCGGTCATTCGGGTTCCTTTCTGAGCGGCCCGGGACGTCCGGGTCGAGGGGGCTACAAGGCGGGTGAGAGCACGCCGATGACGACCCAGCGGTCGTCGATCGGTGCGAGTACGGCGCGCAGTGGAACGGTGCCGTCGATGGCGACGACGCGGGCCCACGTCGTGGCGTCGGGCCCGTAGGCGGACACGAAGCGGGCGGCGTCGACGGCGGGCAGGGCGGACGCCGTGGCGGAGGGCGCGACCGATGTCACGCCGCAGAGGTCGTCGGCCAGGCCGGTGGTGCCGACCAGGGTGCCGTGCTCGCGGACGCCGTCCGTGCAGTCCTGGCGGGCGGCGGCCCACTCGGCGGCGGCCGGGGCGACCCCCGAGTCGTCGAGGAGGCGGGGCTGGACGGTGGTGGCGCCGAAGTCCACGCGCCAACCGCCGTCCTCGGCCACGGCGGTCCACGTCGAGGTCGCCTCGGCCGGGACGAGACCGAGCACGCCGTCGAGGCCGGCGCGCAGGCGCAGCAGCACATCGACGGTCGGCCCGTCGCCGCCGGGCCGGAGCTCGAAGCCCACGACCGGCGGGATGGCCTCGTGGCCGGCCTGCCAGCGGGCCGGGGTGACGTAGGCAGCGCGGTCGCCGGCGGCGAGGAGGCCGAAGGAGGCCAGGAAGTCGCCCTCGGACTCGGCCTGGAGGAAGGCGGTGATGGCCGCGCGGGGGTCGGTGGCCGGCTCCCCGCCCGGGGGGATGTCGGCGGGGGGTGCCTCGGCGAGGGTGATCGGCGGCGCGTCGGCGTTGCTCGCGGCCTGCAGCGGGGTCGACCCGCCCCGGCCGAAGGCCACGTACGCGATCACCAGGCCGACCAGGAGCCCGGCGGCGAGGGTGCCGGCCTGCCGCACGGCCCCGGACCCGGCGCGGCGCGTCGGCGGCGTGATCTCCTCGGTCATCTCCGGCTCTACGGTGCCGACGATCGGAACGGATGCCCCGGGCGGCGCCGAACGTGCGTCGGACGGTCGGCATCAGGTCCTGAGCAGCCGGTCGAGGCGCTGGACCAGGCGGGGCCTCCACGCCCGGCCACCGGGCAGCCCTTCGAGGCCGGGGACTCCGAGCTGCGGGAGATCAAGGCGACGATCGAGCAGGCACGCGGCGGCCACGACGGCCCCATGCCCGGGCTGTTCGGCGCCGCCGTCGCCGTGCCCGGCGACGCGCCGCTCCTCGATCAGGTGCTCGGGATCACCGGTCGCGACCAGGACTGGACGCGCCCCAGCGGCTGACGAGGAGAGCTGGATTTCGGAACGATGCTGATCGCCCGCGTCACGTCCAGGCGGACGTCGGGTCGTCGGCGTCGCCGCCGCGGTCGGCGCCGGCCCGGGCCAGGAGGTCCAGCACCTCCTCGTCGGTCGTCTGGTCGAAGCGGTCGTACCAGCGCCCGACGCCACCGAACGACAGCGGCACCTCGACGCAGACCACCTCGTCGGCCATCGAGCCGAGCCTCGCGGCGGTGTCGCCGGCGCACACTGGCACGGCCAGTACCAGCGAGCGCGGCGAGCGGCGCCGGAGGTCGCTGAGCGCAGCCTCGGCGGTGACGCCGGTGGCCAGGCCGTCGTCGATCAGCACGACGTCCCGGCCGGCCAGCTCCGGCAGCGGGCGGTCGTCGCGGTAGCGCTGCACACGGCGGCGGACCTCGTCGCGCGCCAGCGCCACCAGGCGATCGAAGTCGGCGTCGGTCAGCCCGAGGGCGGCCACCGTGGCGCGGTCGGCGACGACGGTGCCGCCCTCACCCACCGCCCCGATCCCGAACTCGGGTTGGTCCGGGGCGCCGACCTTGCGGGCGACGAACGCCTCGAGCGGCGCGTCGATGCGGCGGGCGACCTCGAAGCCGATGGGCACGCCACCCCGGGGCAGCGCCAGCACGATCGGCCGCTCGAAGCGGCGAGCGGCGAGCTCGTCGGCCAGCCGCCGGCCGGCCTCGGCACGATCGCGGAACGGCATCGACCCGACTCTGTTCCCCCCGATCGCCCGGGGCAAGCGTCGCCGGTGGCCCGGCGGGGGCGCGCATAGGTTCGGCGCCATGCGCTTCCCCGACGGCTTCGTGTGGGGCGCGGCGACATCGGCAGCGCAGATCGAGGGCGGGGTCGACGTCGACGGCCGGGGGCCGTCCGTGTGGGATGCGTTCGCGGCGCGTCCCGGCGCCATCCGCGACGGCACCGACGCGATTGTGGCCGCCGACCACCGCCGCCGGTGGCGCGATGACGTCGCCGTGCTCGCCGACCTCGGGATCGCGGCGTACCGGTTCTCGGTGGCGTGGCCGCGCGTGCAGCCCACCGGTCGTGGCGCCGCGAACGAGCCCGGCCTCGACTGGTACCGCGAGCTGGTCGATGCGCTGCTCGCGGCCGGGATCGAGCCTGTCGTCACGCTCTACCACTGGGACCTCCCACTGGCGCTCGAGGACGCAGGGGGTTGGCCGGTGCGGGCCACCGCCGACGCCTTTGCCGACTACGCCGCCCTCGTCGGAAAGGCCCTGGGCGACCGGGTCGCTCGCTGGTGCACCGTCAACGAGCCGTGGTGCGCCTCGATGCTCGGCTACGCGGGCGGGCAGCACGCGCCCGGACGACAGGAGCCTGATGCGTCCGTCGCCGCCGCGCATCACCTCCTGTACGGGCACGGCCTCGCGACGGAGGCGCTGCGCAGCAGCGTCGCCGTCCCGGGCCGGGAGATCGCCATCTCGCTCAACCCGTACCCGGTCGTCGCGGCCGGGGAGCGCCCGGAGGACCTCGATGCCGCTCGGCGGGTGGACGGCTTGGCGAACCGGTGGTGGTACGACGCGCTCCTCCGCGGCGCGTATCCCAAGGACGTGGTGGACGACCTGGCGGCGGTGACCGACCTCTCGTTCGTGCGCGACGGCGACCTCGCGGTGATCGCCGCGCCGGTCGACGCGCTCGGCCTGAACTACTACCGCCGCTACCACGTGCGCCACGCGGCCGGCGCGTCCGCGGTGGCCGAGTGGCCGGGGTCACCCGACGTCGAGCTGGTGACGCCGCCCGGCCCCACGACCGACGGTGGGTGGGCGATCGAACCGGAGGGTCTCACCGAGGCGCTGCTCCGGGTGACCCGCGAGTACGACCCGCCGCCCCTGTACGTCCACGAGAACGGCGCCGCCTTCGACGAGCCGTTCGACGACCAAGACCGGGTCGCGTTCCTCGACGCCCACCTCCGGGCGGCGCACGCCGCCATCGCCGCCGGGGCCGATCTGCGCGGGTACTTCGTCTGGTCGCTGCTCGACAACTTCGAATGGGCCGAGGGCTACCGCCACCGCTTCGGGATCGTCCACGTCGACTACGACACGCAGGCCCGCACCCCCAAGGCGAGCGCCCGCTGGTACGCGTCGACGCTCGCTCACAACGCACTGAATGGTTGACGCGACGCGCGACCTGACTTAGGTTTCCCGGAAGGGTGGAACCGCTTCCACCGAACCGAGATCCGGGGGGATTGATGGTCACGATCGCCGACGTGGCCGCCACGGCCGGCGTCGGCGCCGGCACGGTGTCGCGCGTGCTCAACGATCGACCAAAGGTCAGCCCCTCGACGCGCGCCCGCGTCCTGGCTGCGATCGAGGAGCTCGAGTACCGACCGAACCCCCTCGCCCGCGGGCTCTCGCTCGGTCGGTGCCAGACCCTGGGCGTCGTCGTGCCGTTCTTCACCCACGCCTCGGCAGTCGAGCGCCTCCGTGGCATCGTGGCCGCGCTGCGTGACAGCCGCTACGACCTCGTGCTGTTCAACGTCGAGTCACCGGTCCATCGAGACGAGCACTTCGAGGCGCTCACGCGGCGGGACCGGGCCGACGGCCTGCTCGTGCTGTCGCTGCCGCCGCCCCCCGACCACCTCGCCCGGCTGCGGGCCGCCGGCGTGCCGATCGTGCTCGTCGACGCCACTGCCCCTGGGGTTCCTTGCGTCGTCACCGACGACGTCGAGGGCGGCCGGATCGCCACCCGCCACCTCCTGTCCCTCGGTCACCGGGACATCGCGTTCATCGGCGACAGCACCGCCAACGGGTTCGGCTTCACGTCGAGCGCTCGCCGCGAGGAGGGCTACGGGCAGGTGTTGCGGGCGGCGGGCATCCGCGTCCGCCGCAGCTACGTCCGCCACGGCGCCCACGAGCGCGACGTTGCGGCCCGCCTCGCCGGTCAGCTCCTGCGCCTGCGGGTCCGGCCGACGGCCGTCTTCGCCTCGTCCGACGTGCAGGCCACCGGCGTGCTGGCCGCCGCCCGGTCCCACGGTCTCCGCGTGCCCGAGGACCTCTCGGTGGTCGGCTTCGACGACATCGAGATCTCGGCCTACGCCGGGCTCACGACCGTGCGCCAGCCGCTGTTCGACAGCGGCTACCTCGGGGCCCGCCACCTCCTCGACGCGCTCGAGGGCGGCACCCCGATCATGGCGGCTGAGCACCACCTCCCGCTCGAGCTCGTCGTCCGCTTGACCACCACCAAACCGAGGAGCGGCGCTCGTGGCTGACATCGTCCTGGACGACGTCTGGAAGGTGTACGGCGACGGCACGGAAGCCGTTCGCTCGCTCGACCTCGACATCGCCGACGGCGAGTTCATGGTCCTGGTCGGGCCCTCGGGCTGCGGCAAGACCACGGCGCTGCGCATGGTCGCCGGCCTCGAGGCCATCTCGAAGGGCAGGCTCCGAATCGGCGACCGCGTCGTCAACGACGTCCCGCCCAAGGACCGCGACATCGCCATGGTCTTCCAGAACTACGCGCTGTACCCGCACATGAGCGTGTACGACAACATGGCCTTCGGGCTCAAGCTGCAGAAGGTGCCCAAGTCCGAGATCGACACCCGGGTACGCGAGGCGTCGAGGATCCTCGGCTTGGAAGAGCTCCTTGCCCGCAAGCCCAAGGCGCTCTCGGGCGGGCAGCGTCAGCGGGTCGCCATGGGTCGGGCGATCGTCCGCCACCCGCAGGCGTTCCTGATGGACGAGCCGCTGTCGAACCTCGACGCCAAGCTGCGTGTGCAGACCCGGGCCGAGATCGCCCGCATCCAGAGCGACCTCGGCGTGACGACGATCTACGTCACGCACGACCAGATCGAGGCCATGACGATGGGCGACCGGGTGGCGGTCATGCGCAAGGGCCTCCTCCAGCAGGTCGACACGCCGCAGACGCTCTACGAGCACCCGGTGAACCTGTTCGTCGCCGGCTTCATCGGTTCGCCGGCCATGAACCTCGTCGACGCCTCCCTGCGGGCCGAGGGTGAGCAGCTCGTCGTCGAGGTCGCCGACTTCCGCCTCGACGTCCCGGCCGACCTGCTCGCCGAGCGACCCCGGCTGCGGGCCTTCGCAGGACGCACGGTCGTGCTCGGCATCCGCCCCGAGGACATGGAGGACGCGTCGCTCGTGTCCGACGCGCCGGCCGACCGCCGGATCACGGCCCAGGTCGACCTGCGCGAGGCGCTCGGCTCCGACGTGCTCGTCCACTTCCGCATCGCGGCGCCGCCGGCGATGACCGAGGACGCCAAGGAGCTCGCGTCCGACGTCGGGGTGGAGGCGCTCGAGCGGGTCGAACGACAGGCCAGCGGGGGCGAATCGGTGGTCGTCGCCCGTCTGAACCCACGAACCCACGCCACCAAGGGCGACCCGCTCGAACTGGTCGTCGACACCCACCGGCTCCACTTCTTCGACCCGTCCGACGGGTCGGGGATCTACGGCAACTCATGAACCAACGAGAGAAAGACAACAGGGGGAAACACATGCGTTCTCGACGATCGAGGCTGAAGACGACCAAGGCCCTGGCGGTTGCCGGGCTGCTCCTGCTCGCCGCC
>JACDCH010000129.1 GCA_013694495.1 Acidimicrobiia bacterium
ACGACCTGCGGCGGAACAACCGCGCCGCGACGCGCCTGTCGACCGCCGGAGGCGCTGGGGGTCTGGGGGCGGAGCCCCCAGGCATCGGCCGCAGGGCGACGAAGTCGGCCGAGGACCCAACGACCGAGCGCAGCGAGGACGACAACACTCGCCGGAACGGAGCGAAGCGAGTGACGGCGAAGAACTCTTCAGACCTCGAGGCAGCTCCGGGCGGGGTCACGCAGGTCGTAGTGCACCGTGATCGTCGCGCCCACCGGGTACCGGCCCGCCTCGGCCGCGGCCTGCTCGGGCCGGTCGAAGCTGGGCCGGTTGCTGGTGTCGGCGTTCTGGCCGGCCCGGACCTGGTTCCCGTCGTAGGTGCTCGCCCCGACCGTGAACCGGTAGGTGACGAGCGCCGAGTACACCGTGTACCGCGCGTCCGTCGCCCCCGCCGTGCGCGAGATGACCTGCGACGTGAGGATGCTGCCCGTGGTCGTAGGCCACGTCGCCGACGCCTGCTGCTCGGCGGCGAGGTGCGCCATCCGGGCCCGGTACCGCTGGCCCCCGGTCCGGATCGCGAAGACGAAGGCCCCGACGAACAGGACGACCCACACGATCCACGACACGGGGCGAGGCTAGGACGACGGGTCAGCGCAGGGGGGCGTCCGTGGGGCGGATCGGCGTCGGGAGGGCGGTGTCGCCCATGAGGAAGCGGTCGGCGGCGGCGGCCGCGCTGCGACCCTCGGCGATGGCCCACACGATGAGGCTCTGGCCCCGGCCCATGTCGCCGCACACGAACACGCCGTCCTTGGAGGTGGCGAAGCGGTCGTCGCGGGCGACGTTGCCCCGTTCGTTCAGGTCGACGCCGAGCGCCTCGAGCAGGCCGCTGCGCTCGGGGCCGACGAAGCCCATGGCGAGCAGGACGAGGTCGGCCTGGAGCTCGAAGTCGCTGCCCTCGACCCTGACGAACTTGCCCTCGACCATCTCGACCTCGTGGGCCCGCAGGGCCCCGACCTGGCCCGGGTCGTCGCCGGCCACGAAGCACTCGGTGTTGACCGCGTAGACGCGCTCACCGCCCTCCTCGTGGGCCGACGACACGCGGTACACCATCGGGTACGTCGGCCACGGGTTCACCGTGGGCCGCTCCTCCGGGGGCCGGGGCATGATCTCGAACTGGTGCACGGACGCCGCGCCCTGGCGGTGGACGGTGCCGAGGCAGTCGGCGCCGGTGTCGCCGCCGCCGATGATCACGACGTGCTTACCGGCCGCGGTGATGGGGACCTCGTCGACGGCCAGGTCGCCGAGCCCGGCCTGAGCGGCCCCCAGAGCGGAGGATGCCGTGCGGTTGCCCCACGGCAGGTACTCCATCGCCTGGTGGATGCCGCCCAGCTCGCGGCCGGGCACGGGCAGGTCGCGCCAGGCGGTGGCCCCGCCGGCGAGCACGACGCCGTCGTACCCGTCGAGCTCCTCGACCGGCACGGCGCCGTCGCCGGTGCCGCCGACGTCGGCCGACACCCGGAACTCGGTGCCCTCGGCTTCCATCTGCTCGATGCGCCGGTCGATGTGGCGCTTCTCCATCTTGAACTCGGGGATGCCGTAGCGGAGCAGGCCGCCGATGCGGTCGGCCCGCTCATAGACGACGACGTCGTGGCCGGCCCGGGTGAGCTGCTGCGCGGCGGCGAGCCCGGCGGGGCCGGAGCCGACGACGGCGACCCGCTTGCCGGTGCGCACCGACGGCGGCAGCGGGATGACCCAGCCCTCCTCGAAGGCCCGGTCGATGATGGTGACCTCGACCTGCTTGATCGTGACCGGGTCCTGGTTGATGCCGAGCACGCAGGCGCCCTCGCACGGCGCCGGGCACAGCCGCCCGGTGAACTCCGGGAAGTTGTTCGTGGCGTGGAGTCGTTCGATCGCGTCGCGCCAGTTGTCGCGGTGGACGAGGTCGTTCCAGTCGGGGATGAGGTTGCCGAGGGGGCAGCCGTTGTTGCAGAACGGGATCCCGCAGTCCATGCAGCGGCTGGCCTGGACCCGCAGCGCGTCGACCGGGAACGGCTCGTACACCTCCTTCCAGTCGAGGAGGCGGACCGGCACCGGCCGGCGCATCGGCGTCTGGCGCTTGTGCTTGATGAAGCCCTGGATGTCACCCATCGATCACTCCGAATCGTGTCGCATGAAGATGTGGTCGTCGCAGCGAACGCCCAGCCCGCCGCAGGCGCTGGGGGTCTGGGGGCGGAGCCCCCAGGGATCGGCCGCAGGGCGACGAAGTCGGCCGAGGATCGGAAGCGACCCGACAGAGTCGGGGCCGCTCAGATCGAGCGAACGGAGCGAAGCGAGTGAGCTCGAAACTCATCCGTGCGCCGCCGCCATGATCGCTTCGTCCACGTTCCGGCCCTGTTCTTCGGCGAGGGTGATCGCTTCGAGGACCCGCTTGTAGTCCTTGGGGAACACCTTCTTGAACTCCCGCACGGTGGTGTGCCAGCGCTCCAGCAGCCGCTCGGCGACGGGTGAGTCGGTGAGGCGGTGGTGGTCGCGAATGGTGTCGCGCAGCCACTCGCGATCGTCGTCGTCGAGCGGGTCGAGGTCGACCATCTCGCCGTTGAGGCGGTTGGCGAACGTGCCGTCCGGGTCCCACACGTAGGCGAGGCCGCCCGACATGCCGGCGCCGAAGTTGCGACCGGTGGGCCCGAGCACGAGCACCTTGCCGCCGGTCATGTACTCGCACGCGTGGTCGCCCACGCCCTCGACCACCGCCGTGGCCCCCGAGTTGCGCACGCAGAAGCGCTCCCCCACCAGGCCCCGCAGGTGGACCCGGCCGCTGGTGGCGCCGTAGAGGATCACGTTGCCGGCGATCACGTTGTCCTCCGCCACGAAACCATCGGGACCGTCGAGCGGGGGCCGCACCACGATGCTGCCGCCCGACAGGCCCTTGCCGAGGTAGTCGTTGGCATCGCCGTGCAGCCGCAGCGCGATGCCGCGGGGCACGAACGCCCCGAAGCTCTGGCCGGCGGAACCGGTGAACGTGATGTCGATGGCGCCCTCCGGCAGCCCCTGGCCGCCGTAGCGCTTCGTCACCTCGTGGCCCAGCATCGTGCCGACCGTGCGGTTGGTGTTGCGGATCGGCAGCTCGATCGTCACCGGCTGGCCGTCGGACAGCGCCGGCTCGGCCAGGGCGATCAGCTCGTTGTCGAGGGCCTTGTCGAGGCCGTGGTCCTGGCCCTTGGTGCAGTGCAGGTCCTGGGGCCAGGGCGACGTGGGCTGGTGCAGGATCGGGCTGAGGTCGAGCCCGGACGCCTTCCAGTGGTGGACGGCCTTGCGGGTGTCGAGCGCCTCGACGTGACCGACGGCCTCGGCCAGGGAGCGGAAGCCGAGGACGGCGAGGTGCTCGCGCACCTCCTCGGCCACGAACTCGAAGAAGTTCTCCACGAACTCCGGCTTGCCGGTGAAGCGCTTGCGCAGCTCGGGGTGCTGCGTGGCCACGCCGACCGGGCAGGTGTCGAGGTGGCAGACCCGCATCATCACGCAGCCCGAGACGACGAGCGGGGCGGTGGCGAAGCCGAACTCCTCGGCGCCGAGGAGGGCGGCGACGATGACGTCGCGGCCCGTCTTCAGCTGCCCGTCCGTCTGCACGACGATGCGGTCGCGCAGGCCGTTGAGCAGGAGCGTCTGCTGGGTCTCGGCCAGGCCGAGCTCCCACGGGCCGCCGGCGTGCTTGAGCGACGTGAGCGGTGAGGCGCCGGTGCCGCCGTCGTGGCCCGAGATGAGCACGACGTCGGCCTTGGCCTTGGCGACGCCGGCGGCGACGGTGCCGACCCCGACCTCGGCCACCAGCTTCACGTGCACGCGAGCCCGCGGGTTCGCGTTCTTCAGGTCGTGGATGAGCTGCTTGAGGTCTTCGATCGAATAGATGTCGTGGTGCGGGGGCGGGCTGATGAGGCCGACGCCGGGGGTGGAGTGGCGGGTCCGGGCGATCCACGGGTACACCTTGCCGCCCGGCAGCTGCCCGCCCTCGCCCGGCTTCGCGCCCTGTGCCATCTTGATCTGCAGGTCGTCGGCGTTCGTGAGGTACTCGGACGTGACGCCGAAGCGGCCCGAGGCCACCTGCTTCACCGCCGAGCGGCGGAGGTCGCCGTTGGCGTCGGGCGTGAACCGGTCGGGGTCCTCGCCGCCCTCGCCCGTGTTCGACTTGCCGCCGAGGCGGTTCATGGCGATGGCGAGCGTCTCGTGCGCCTCGGCCGAGATCGAGCCGTACGACATGGCCCCGGTGGAGAAGCGGCGCACGATGGCCGAGACCGACTCGACCTCGTCGATCGGCACCGGCGTCCGCCCGTTCGTGTGGAGTTCGAACAGGCCCCGCAGCGTGAAGAGCTGCGCCGACTGCTCGTCGACCATCCGGCTGTACTCCTTGAAGACGTCGTAGCGCCTCGCCCTCGTCGAGTGCTGCAGCTTGAACACCGTCTCCGGGTTGAACAGGTGCAGCTCGCCCTCGCGCCGCCACTGGTACTCGCCGCCGGTCCAGAGGTCGCGGTGGGCGGCCTCCTCGGGGCGGTCGAGGAAGGCGAAGCGGTGGCGCTCGGCCACCTCGGCCGCGATCACGTCGAGCCCGACGCCGCCGAGCTTCGACGTGGTGCCGGTGAAGTACTCGTCGACGAGGTCCTCGGCCAGCCCGATGCACTCGAAGATCTGGGCGCCGGTGTAGCTGGCGACCGTCGAGACGCCCATCTTGGACATGACCTTGAGCACGCCCTTGGCGCTGGCCTTCACGTAGTTCCGGATCGCCTTGCGCTCGGCCACCCCGCCGACCGAGCCCGACTTCACCATGTCGGCCACCGTGTCGAAGGCGAGGTAGGGGTTGACCGCGCCGGCGCCGAAGCCGAGGAGGAGCGCCATGTGGTGCACCTCGCGGGCGTCGCCCGCCTCGACCACGAGGCCGACCTTGGTGCGGGTCTTCTCCCGGATCAGGTGGTGGTGCACGGCCGCGGTGAGCAGCAGCGACGGGATGGGCGCCAGCTCGGCGCTCGAGTGGCGGTCGGAGAGGATGATGACCTTGGCCCCGCCGGCGATGGCCTCGGACACCTTGGCCCTGATGTCCTCGAGCGCGGCTCGGAGGCCCTCGCCGCCCTCGGCCACGGGGTAGAGCCCGTCGACGGCGAACGGGCGGAGCCCGGGGAAGTCGCCGTCGTCGTTTATGTAGAGGAGCTTGGCCAGCTCGTCGTTGGTGATGACCGGGCTGGGCAGCACCACCTGGCGGCAGCTGGCGGCGGTGGGCTCGAGCAGATTGCCCTCGGGCCCGAGGGTGGACCCGATGGAGGTGACCAGCTCCTCGCGGATGGCGTCGAGGGGCGGGTTGGTGACCTGGGCGAAGAGCTGCTGGAAGTAGTCGAACAGGAGCCGGGGCCGCGTGGACAGCACAGCGATCGGCGTGTCGGTGCCCATCGAGCCGATGGGCTCGTAGCCGTTCTTGGCCATCGGCGCGAGCAGGATCTTCTGCTCCTCGACGGTGTAGCCGAACGTCCGCTGCTGCGTGACGACAGAACCGTGCTGGGGCGTGAGGTAGTGCCGCGGCGTCAGGTCGTCGAGGTGCACGAGGCCGGCGTGGAGCCAGTCGGCGTAGGGGTGCTCGGCCGCGAAGGTCGACTTCAGCTCCTCGTCGCCGACGATGCGGCCCTGCGACGTGTCGACCAGGAACATCTTCCCCGGCTGCAGGCGCCCCTTCTGCACGACCTTGCCGGCCGGGATATCGAGCACGCCGACCTCGGACGCCATGACGACGAGGCCGTCGTCGGTGACCCAGTAGCGGCTCGGGCGCAGGCCGTTGCGGTCGAGCACCGCCCCGACCACGGTGCCGTCCGTGAACGCCACCGACGCGGGCCCGTCCCAGGGCTCCATGAGCGACGCGTGGAACTCGTAGAACGCCCGCTTGTCGGCCGGCATCGACTCGTGGTGCTCCCAGGCCTCAGGGATCATCATGAGGACGGCGTGGGGCAGGCTGCGGCCGCCGAGGTGGAGCAGCTCGAGGGCCTCGTCGAAGCGGCAGGTGTCCGACGAGCCGGGCGTGCAGATCGGGTAGGCCCGCTCGAGGCCGGGGATGAGCTCCGTCGCAAGCAGCGCCTCCCGGGCCCGCAGCCAGTTCTCGTTGCCCCGCACGGTGTTGATCTCGCCGTTGTGGGCGACGAACCGGTAGGGGTGGGCCAGCGGCCACGACGGGAACGTGTTCGTGGAGAAGCGGCTGTGCACGAGGGCGATCGCCGACTCGACGCGCTCGTCGCGCAGGTCGAGGAAGAACTCCTGCAGCTGCCCCGAGATGAGCATGCCCTTGTAGACGAGCGTGCGGGCCGACAGCGACGGGAAGTAGACGCCGTCCTCGAGCGGACCGTCGCCGTCTCCGCCCCCGCCGACCTCGCGCTCGCTGCGCTTGCGGGCCACGAAGCACTTCCGGTCGAGCTCGATGCCGGTCTCGCCCTCGAAGCCGGCGACGAACAGCATCCGGAACACCGGCATGGCGTCGCGCGCCATCGAGCCGATCATCGAGTCGTCGAAGGGGACGTCGCGCCAGCCGAGGGTGGTGAGCCCCTCCTCGGCGGCGACCTTCTCCACCGCGCTGGCCGCCGCGTCGCCGGCCTCGCCCTGCGGGAGGAAGGCGATGCCGCAGGCGTAGGCGCCGGCGGCTGGCAGCTCGAACCCGCACTCCTCGCGGAGGAACCCGTCGGGCACCTGGAGCAGGATCCCGGCGCCGTCGCCGACGTTGGCCTCGGCCCCCGTCGCCCCCCGGTGATCGAGGTTGCAGAGGGTCCCGAGCCCGAGACGGACGAGCTCGTGGGAGCGCCGCCCGTGCATGTCGGCCACGAAGCCGACGCCGCACGCGTCGTGCTCGAACCGCGGGTCGTACAAGCCCTGCCGGGCAGGAGAGTTCATCGGGCGTCGTCCCTCGTGTGTCGTGCGGCGGTGGCGCTGACCGGGACGACGTTGGCCCAGCAGCAGTCGGACAACCGTAGCCGCGCCGCCCCCGGACTCCGAACTGGGGGCAGTCATCGCGTCCATTCGACGTTTGCTGCCCCCGGTTGCGAGGGGTCGGGGTCGGGGTAGGGGTTGGGGTTGCCGCGGCTCAGGTGGCGGGGGTGGTGTCGTCGAAGACCATGATCGAGCCGCCGTAGCAGGCCACCCAGACGGTCCTGGTGATCGGCTCGTAGGTGATGCCGATCGGGTGCTGGTCGGTGGGATGCTCGTCGAGGACCGAGAGGTCGGCGGTGCTGAGCTTGGTGATCGTCGACGACGAGTAGTTCACGACGTAGATGGCCTGGCCGTCGGAGCTGATGTCGAGGCTCCTCGGGTTCTGGCCCGTCGACCGGCGCTCGACCACGTCGCCGGTGGCGGCCTCGATCTTGGCGACCGTGCCGTCGCTGTTGTGGCTCACGAACAGGAAGGCGCCGTCGGGGCTGATCTCGATGTGGCGGGGGCCGTCGCCGCTGGCCACGAGGTCGCTGACCACACGGGTGGCGAGGTCGACCGTGACGATCTTGTCGCCGCCCATGACCGCGATGTAGGCGGTGCGGCTGTCGGGCGAGACGACGACGCCCCTGGGGTAGCGCCCGATCGGTACCCGGGCCACCTCGGTGGCGGTGGCGACGTCGATGATGCTCATGTCCCACGTGCACCAGTTGGTGACGAGCACGGTGCGGTCGTCGGGCGTGACGGCGACGTACTTCGGGACAGACCCGACGGGGATGACCTGGTCGATGGCAAAGGTCGCCGTGTCGATGCGGTAGACGAAGCTGTCGTCGAAGCCCGAGTCGGGCGTGCACGAGTCGTCGCCCTCGGGTCCGAAGCCGGCGCCGTACATCGAGTAGTTCGACACGTAGGCGTGGGCGCCGTCGGCGGTGAAGGCAGCCTCCACCGGAGCGCCCCGCGAGCGCCCGGCGTGGCCGGCGAAGCCGAAGGCGGCGAGGTCGACGCCGTCGTCGATGGTGGCGACAAGGCCCCGGTCGGCGCCGTAGGCCGTGACCGAGTGCGTGTACATCATGTTCTGGGCGAAGACGAGGCCGTGGCCCGATGCCACCACCGACTTCGGGCTGATGTCGCCGGTGATGCGCTCCGCGAGCTCGAGCGCGGTGCTGACCGACGGCGGCCCCGGCAGCGCCGGCGGCGTCTCGGTCGTCGTGGTGGTGGGCGCCGTCGTGGTCGTGGGCGAGTCGGTCGGGGCCGTCGCCGCCGCGCCGTCCGACTCGGCCGGCGCCCCGACCGCGACCACCGCGGCGCCGGGCGCGCCCCCGCCCACGAACGCCGCGGCAACCACGACGAACGCGAGCACGAGCACGAGGAAGAGCTCGGGGAACCGCCGCATGACGGCTCGATGGTACGGGCGACCGGTGCCGAACGGGGAGAATGCCGGCCGTGACCGCCACCGACCTGTGCGCCTTCATCGACGCGTCGCCGTCGCCGTTCCACGCCGTGGCCACCGCCGCGGCACGCCTCGACGCGGCCGGCTTCGAGGGCGTCGACGAGACCGACGACTGGGGCGGCGCGGGCTCGGCGCCGGCGCGGGGCTACGTCGTGCGCGATGGATCGATCGTCGCGTGGAGCGGCGCGGCCGGGCCGTGGCGGGTCGCCGGCGCCCACACCGACTCCCCGAACCTGCGGGTCCGCCCGCGGCCCGACACCGGCCGGGCCGGCGCCCGCCAGCTCGGCATCGAGCCGTACGGCGGCGTGCTGCTCAACTCCTGGCTCGGGCGCGACCTCGGCCTCTCGGGACGGGTGGCGCTCCGCGACGGGTCGCTCCCCCTCGTGCTCGTCGACCGGCCCGTGCTGCACATCCCGCAGCTCGCCATCCACCTCGATCGCGAGATCGGCAGCGCCGGGCTCCAGCTCAACCCGCAGCAGCACCTGACGCCGCTGTGGGGCACCGGCCCGGTCGACCGGGGCGGTTTCACGCGGTTCCTGGCCGACGAGCTCGGCGGCTCCCCCGCCGACATCGTGGCCTGGGACGTGATGATCCACGACCTCACGCCGTCGACGGTCGGCGGGCGCGACGGCGAACTGCTGGCTGCGCCCCGCATCGACAACCTGTGCTCGGCGTGGGCCGCCATCGGCGCGCTGCTCGACGCCGGGTCCGGCGTGGTCGCCCTCTGGGACCACGAGGAGATCGGCTCCGAGACGAACCGGGGCGCGGGCAGCTCGCTGCTCGGCACGGTGCTCGAGCGCCTGACGGGCGGCGACCGCGGCTCCTACCAGCGGGCCCTGGCCGGCTCGGTGTGCGCGTCGGCCGACATGGCCCACGCCACCCACCCCAACTACGCGGAGCGCCACGAGCCCGACCACTGGATCGCCCTGGGCGGCGGGCCGGTGATCAAGACGAACGTGAACCAGCGCTACGCCACCGACGCCCGCAGCGCCGCGCTGTTCGCGGCCGCCTGCGAGCGCGCCGGCGTCGCCCACCAGTGGTACGCCCACCGCGCCGACCTGCCCTGCGGTTCCACGATCGGCCCCGTCACCGCCGCCAGCCTCGGCATCCCCGTCGTCGACGTCGGCGCGCCCATGCTCGCCATGCACTCCGCCCGGGAGCTCATGGCCACCGCCGACGTCGACCCCTACCGAGCGGCACTGGCGTCGTTCCTGCGGGGCTGATACTCGGGCCGCCGGTCAGCGGAACCAGGGGTGATCGAGGAGGAAGGCGCGGCGCGACGAGCGGGCCGTCGTGAAGCCGAGGTTCGTGTCGGCGAGCGGGCCGAGGCGGCCGAGGGCCTCCTCGCGTGCGCCTTGCCGCTCCTCGGGCGTGAAGCGGCAGGGAGCGGCCACGGTCGACAGGTCGAGGCCGTGGAGGTCGGCGGCGTTGCCGCCGAGGACGCGCTGCTTCAGCGCCGGCGTGAGGGCGGGGTAGCCGAACCGCTCCTGGAACTCGGCGGTGATCTCGAAGGCCCGGAAGGCGTCGATCTGGTCCTGGGGCGAGCCGTACCAGATGGAGTCGGTGCCCCAGAGGAGCCGGTCCGGCCCGACGGCCAGCAGCACCTTGCCCAGCACGTGGGCGGCGGCGTCGGGGTCGGTGAGGACCAGCTTCCACGTCGAACCCAGCTCGCAGTACACGTTCGTACGCGGTCCGATGCCGGCGTCGCGCAGTGAGCGGACGAGCCGGTCGACGCCGCCGCCGTCCTCCGCGAACGCTCCCTCCGGTTCGCCCGACTCGAAACCGGAGTGGTAGGCGAGGAACCGGACGTCGGGGTGGGCGGCGGCGGCCGGGCCCAGGTCGCGAGGATCGGCCCCGAGGCCGAGGTGCACGGCGACCACCGAGGGTCCGTCGCCGGAAGCGGCCAGGGCCTCGACCTGCCCGAGGAAGGCGGCGCCCCGGTCGTCGAGGAACGAGTAGCCGCCGCCGGTGTGGACGTAGGTCTTCCACGCCACCAGCTGGTGCTCGGCCGCCAGCGCGGCCATGCGGTCGAGGGTGTCGCCGAGCTCACCGACCTGCGGGAAGGCCTCGCCCTGGAGGAGCACCCGCCCGTCGCCGCACAACGCCTGGGCCAGCCGGCGGGCCTCCTCCATCTTGGCGATCGACATCGGGTGGTCGTCGGCCACGATCGGGAGGGCCGACAGCACGGCGACGGACGTGTCGGACGAGTTCAGGACCAGGTCGGCCCAGCGGTCGATGGTGAAGCACAGGCCGGCGTCGTCGCCGCAGGACGCCTGCGGGAACCCGCCGCCGAAGCCGGCGGTGTCGGGGTCGAGGAAGTGGGTCTGGACGTCGACCACCACCTCGCCCGCGGCCGGGCCCAGCGTGTCGTCGGCCGCGGTCGTGTCG
>JACDCH010000135.1 GCA_013694495.1 Acidimicrobiia bacterium
CTTTGCCGGCGACTTCGAGAGGGTCCTTCCTGGAGCCCGGAGGCACTGGTGAGGATGGTAGGGACCGACGATGCGGAGGTCGAACGCGTGCTGCGCGCCGGCTTGTTGGAGTGCGACTGTGGCGGCCAGCTGCGGCCGTGGGGCTGGGCCCGCGAGCGAGGTGTCCGACGAGCAGGCGGTGACGAGGACCGCCGGTCGCCCCGCCGGTCGCGGTGCTCGGCGTGTGGGCGGACCCATGTGCTGTTGCCCGTTGATTCGCTGGTCCGGCGGCGTGACGCGGTCGGCGTGATCGGGGCGGCGCTGACGGCGCGGGCGACCGGATCGAGTATCGCCAAGGTGGCAGCGCGGGTGGTCGGCGTGGCGTTCGCAACGGTGCGGGGTTGGCTGCGACGGCTCGCTGTCGTGGCCGAGGGGGTGCGGGCCAGGTTCACGGTGCTGGCGCACGATCTGGACCCGCAACTCGGTCCGGTCCGGACGACCGGCAGCGCGGCCGGTGATGCCGTGGAGGCGATCGGTCAGGCGGCCCGGGCGGCAGCGCTGCGTCTTGGCCCGGTCGACGCGTGGCAGTTCGCGGCGTCGGCGAGCGGGGGCCGGCTGCTCTGCAACACGAGCTGCCCGTAGTCGTGGCGGCGGGGGCCGGTCAGGGTCCGGCCTCATGTCCTCGAACCGTTGTGGTCGCCGTGGGTGACCGTCGTCGTGATGTCGCGTTGTTCCGCTACTCGCTGATCCGCGAGGCAGCCGATCCGGAGCTGTCGAACCGCGAGCGCGGCCAGATCGTCCGGCACCTGGCGGGCCGGGAGCACGTCATGGCGGACGGGTCCCGGGTCCGGGTCGGTCGTTCGACGCTGGACCGCTGGATCCAACGCTGGCGTGCGGGCGGCTTCGACGCTCTGGTCGACCCGCCCCGCCAGGTCGTGCCGGGAACGCCGGCCGGCGTGCTCGACCTGGCCGTCAAGCTGAAGCGGGAGGTCCCGGGCCGGACAGCGGCACAGGTCGCAGCGATCATCACCACCGCCGAACCCGACGTCGTCGTGTCGGAGCGGACTGTGCAGCGCCTCTTCGCCCGGCACGGTTTGAACACTCGTCCCGACGGCACGCCGCCGGTCGCGTTCGGCCGGTTCGAGGCTGCGGCCCGCAACGACCGCTGGACCGGCGACGCGCTCCACGGCCCGGTGATCGCGGGCCGCAAGGCGTACTTGTTCGCGTTCATCGACGATCACAGCCGGGCTCTGCCCGGTCATCGCTGGGGCCTGTCCGAGGACAGCGTCCGTCTCGAGGCGGCGCTGCGCCACGGGCTCGCCAGCCGGGGTGTGCCGAAGTCGATCTACGTCGACAACGGCAGCAGCTTCGTGGCCGCCCCGCTGATCAGGGCGTGCGCCGTGCTCGGGATCAGGCTCGTGCACTCACGACCCGGCCAGCCCGCAGGGCGCGGGAAGATCGAACGGTTCTTCCGAACGGTCCGCGACCAGTTCCTCGTCGAGCTCGCCGCCCGCGACGTGCCCTCATTGGTCGAGCTGAACCGCCTGTTCGCGGCGTGGGTCGAGACCGCCTATCACCGCCGTGTTCACACCGAGACCGGCCAGGCCCCGCTCGAACGCTTCCTCGTCGGCGGGCCGCCCGTGTTGCCGTCACCAGAGCTGTTGCACGAGGCGTTCCTGTGGTCCGACAAGCGCACGGTGACCAAGACGGCGACCGTGTCGCTGCACGGCAACGTGTTCGAGGTCGACGCCTCCTTGGTCGGCCGCAAGGTCGAGATCGTGTTCGACCCCTTCGACCTGACCACCGTCGAGGTCCGCTGGGAAGGCCGGCCCATGGGCGCCGGGATCCCGCAGGTCATCGGCCGCCACACCCACCCCAAGGCCCGGCCCGAAGCGGCCCCGCCGCCGACGGCGACCGGCATCGACTACCTGGGCCTGCTCGCCGACCAGCACGAACGACGCCTCGCCGACCAAGCCCGCCCCATCGACTACTCGGCCCTCACCACCAACTCCAACGACAGCGTCGAGCCGGGCGTCCTCGTCGAGTCGACCGACCCCGAGCAGTGCCCGGGCCAGCTCATGATCCACCACCCCGAAAGCGACCAGACCTGATGAGCATCGACCTCCTCCAAGCCCACTACGGGTTCACCCGCACCCCGTTCGGCCGGGACCTCGCCCCCGGCATGCTCCACAAGAGCGCCGGACACGGCGAAGCCGTCGCCCGCATCAGCTGGTGCATCACCGAGAAGACTCTCGGCGTCATCACCGGCGAAGTCGGCTCCGGCAAGACCGTCGCCGCCCGCGCCGCCACCGCCGCCCTCGACGCCTCCCGGCACACCGTCATCTACCTCGGCAACCCCGCCATCGGAGCACGCGGCATCTACGCCGCGATCGTCACCGCGTTGGGCGGTGTGCCCCGGTTCCACAAGGCGTCGCTCATCCCCCAAGCCGCTGACGCGCTCGCCGCCGAAGAAGCCGAGAAAGGCAAACGGGTCGTTGTCGTGGTCGACGAAGCGCACCTCCTGTCCGCCGACCAGCTCGAAGAGCTCCGCCTCTTGACGAACGCCGACATGGACTCCCACGCCGCCTTCGCGTGCCTGCTCATCGGCCAACCCACCCTGCGCCGGCGGATCAAGCTCGGCACCTTCGCCGCGCTCGATCAACGCATCCGGCTCCGCTACGCGATGCCGTCGATGAGCGACCTCGAGACCGCCAGCTACATCGTCCACCACCTCGCCCTCGCCGGGCGCAGCGACACCATGTTCAGCGACGACGCCACCGCCCTCATCCACCAAGTCGCCCGCGGTCTGCCCCGCGCCGTCAACAACCTTGCCGTCCAAGCCCTCGTCGCCGCCTACGCCGCCAAGAAAGCCATCGTCGACGAATCCTCAGCCCGAGCCGCCGTCACCGAGATCACCGCCGACTGACAACGCCGCCAACGATGACCACCACGACCACGCCTCAGCGCGCCCCCATCACAGCCTCACCGACCATGTCGCCGCCGTCCTCACCCAGCCTGTCGGCGAACACTCGCGCAGCTCGAGCCCGACATGAGCACGTGGCGCCACTGGAACGATCAACACCGCGCCTGGTGGCGTCCCAGGAGTGGTGTAAACGACTCGGGGCGAGGGTTCCGGGGTGGAGTCTATGCGGGATCGGCGAGAAGGTCGTTGATCTGCTCGACGAGGCGGTCGGCGGCTGGTTGGCGGAGCCCCATGGCGACGATGACAGTGCGGTGGCCTCGGCGGAGGCGGACCAGCCAGGCCCTGTCGGGGTGCCGGCCTCGGCTGCTGGCTGAGCCCATGTCGGCCTCGGCCGTGGTCGGGACGGGGGTGTGGCGGTGACGGTGGGCCCGGCCCCGGCAGGCGTCGGAGCAGAACCGGGCGAGACGGCCGGTGGGGAGCGGGACGATCGGGGTGGTGCAGCCCGGCGCTGCGCAGGCCTTCCCCTCAGGTGGAGTTTCGTTGCGAACGGAACCCTTGGTCATGCCGCCACCTTGGCGGGGGCGGTCGGGGCTTCGTCGGGGCTGGGGGCGGGCGCGAGCAGCTGGCGGCGCAGGTCTTGGAGGAGCCGCAGTGCCCTGGGTGTCATGGTGAAGCCCCGCCACCCCCGGCTGGCCCGGTCGAGCACGGCCCACACGAGGGACAGGCACGAGCTCTCGCCCGGGAGCCGGCCGATGACCTTCACCCGCCGGCGGGTCTCGCCGAAGGTGCGCTCGATGAAGTTCGAGTGTCGGATCCGCCTCCAGTGCTCGGTCGGGAAGCGCAGGTGCATCGTGAGCGAGGCCAGGTCGTCGCTGACGCAGGCGACGGCCGAGGGGTAGCGGGCCTTCCACCTCGCCGCGAACTCGCCGGCCTGGCGCTGCGCCACCCCGACCGCGTCGTCGCCGGGCTCGGCATCGCCCACGTCGAACACCTTCCAGAAGTCGGCCTTCACCTCGGCCTGGTCATGGGCGGACACCTTGGCCATCACGTTGCGGCAGCGGTGCACCAGGCACCTCTGGCGCAGGCTGGTGGGAAACGCCCGGTCGAAGGCGCCGGTGAGGCCGGGGGCGCCGTCGCTGATGCCGAGCAGCGGTGGTCCCAGGCCACGGTCCTTCAAGTCGGCGAGGAAGTCGTCCCAGGCGTCGGTCGACTCCGAGACGGCCGGGGCCAGGCCCACGAACACCGGTCGGCCGTCGGTGTCGATGCCCCAGGCGGCGAGCACCGGCTCGGCCGGCGCCCCCGGGTGCATCTTGAAGTGGCTGCCGTCGAGGAACAGGTAGTCCAGGCACACCCCGGACAGGTCACGGGTCCTCCAGGCATCGAACTCGTCGCGGATCCGCAGGCAGATGCGCGACACGGTCGACTTGCCGAGGGCGGCCTCGGGGCCGAGCACCTCGGAAAGGGCGGCCTCGATGTCGCGGTCGGACAGGCCCCGCACCCAGCCCGAGATGACCAGGGACTCCAGGGCGTTGGTGCGGGTCACGCCGGCGCCGAAGAGCCGGGAGCAGAACGCCTCGTCGGTGCCTCGCAGCTTGGGGCGCTGCAGCTCGACGGCGCCCATGGTGGTCTTGACCGTTGCCGGCGGCTGCCAACCATTGCGCCACCCCGCCGGATGGTCGTCGTCTCGGCGTTGGTAGCGGACTCGGCCGAAGAACTCGTCTACCTCGACCTCGACGGCGGCCTGCATCATCAGGCGCACGCTGAGGCGGGCTACCTCCTCGAGGGTGGAGGACAGCTCACGGTCCGAGCCGAACAGCTCGTCGATGTCGGCGCGCAGGCGGTCGGTGGGTGATACTCGTTT
>JACDCH010000149.1 GCA_013694495.1 Acidimicrobiia bacterium
CCGTTCAGCAGCGCGGGCAGCCGCCTCAGCTGCTCGACCACGCCGCCGGGGAGGCGGCCGAGGAAGAGGGCGCCCAGGCCGAAGATGCCGACGGCGCTCTGCACGTCCTGGCCCGTGATCCGGGGCACAGCGACGTAGACGGCCGCCGCGAGGATGGCGCCCCGGATGCTCGACACACCGCACACGACCACGGCGGTGAACCAGAACAACCCGAAGATGGGATAGAAGGTGTTGGGGTCGAAGTTCTGGTCGGCCTGCGTGAGCAGCGTGCCGCCGAGGCCGGCGATGCCCGACGAGACGCCGAACACGAACAGCTTCGAGCGGCGCAGGTCGATGCCGACGGAGCTGGCCGCGGTCTCGGAGTCGCGCATGGCCGCCAGCACCCGGCCCAGCGGCCCGCTGCGCAGGTTGTGCACGAGGCCGAGCACGAGCAGCACGACCACCAGCTCGTAGAACCAGAACGCCACGTCGCCGGAGAGGTCGAGCCCGAACAACGACGGGCGCTGGACGATGAGCTGCCCGGGACCGCCCGCCACGAACGGGAGCTGGGCGTTGAACACGAACTGGTAGATGATCAGCGCCAGACCGAGCGTCGTGAGCCCGAGGAAGAGGCCCTTGCGCTTGAGCGCCGGCCAGCCGGCGGCCAGGCCCGCGAGGGTGGCGACGCCGATGCCCGGCACCATGGCGACGAGCACGGGCAGGTCGAACTCGGCCGTGAAGCGGGCCGTGGCGAAGGCGCCCAGACCGGCGATCGACGCCTGGCCGAGGGTGAGGTGCCCGGAGAAGCCGGTGATCGCGGTGATCGACACGAACACGACCGTGAGGGCGAGGAACTGGTGGCCCTGGCGCAGGTCGGCACCGTCGAGGACCGCCGGCGTGAGCAGGGCCGCGACGAGCGCCGCCGCGCCGAGCACTGCGGTGGCGGGGCCCGTGCGCCGCCCTCGGCCGAACGCGCCCGTCACGAGGCCGGCCGAGCCGGCCGCGCCACCGCCCACCTCGTCGAGCCGGCGGAACAGCACGAGGGCCCCGAACAGCACGACGCTCGACAGGTTGAGCACCACCTGGTCGTACAGCTGGGGCAACGTGCCCGAGCCCTCGCCGAACGGCGCGAATCCGTCGAGCATGCCCCGGCCCATGCCCAGCACGAAGAACCCGAAGGCGAGCGCCATCGGGATGCTCGTCAGCCGGGCCACCACCGCGACGGAGAACGTCTCGATGCCGAGGATGATGATGCGGGTCGGTTCGAGCGCCGGGGGGGCGATGAGCAGACCGGTCAGCGCGCCGAGCGTGCACCCGAGCGCCCATGCGACCTGCGACACGCGGTTGGCGTCGATCCCCGCCAGCTCGGCGAGCTCCCGGCGATCGACGACGGCGCGGATGCGGGTGCCGAGGAACGTCCGCCGGAGGAGGAACCACAGCAGGCCGGCGATGACCAGGATCGAGGCGACGACGCCCACCTGCTCGGTGTCGAAGCGGAGGCTCCCGAGCTGGAACGGCTCGACCGGGAACAGGCGCGGGACGGGCTCGTCGGTGGTGCCCTGGACCCCCGGGCCCCAGACGATGTTGATGACGGCGAGGATCAGCACCGACACGCCGAGCGCGGCGACGAGCTTCTCCGAGCTGCTCGCGCCGCGTGCCTGCAGCGGCCGGAACACGAGGCGCTCCAGGGCGACGCCGAGCACGGGGCCGCACAGGAGCAGCACCACGGGGACCGTCGCCACCATCGGGAGCCCGAGCCCGCCGTTGAGCTCCCAGGCCAGGTAGCCGGCGAGCAGGGCCACCGCGAAGTGGGCGATGTTGAAGACGCCGGTGGCGGTGTAGGTCAGGACGATGCCGGTGGCCGAGAGCGCGTAGATGCCACCGAAGATGATCCCGAGGAGCGCGTTCTCGAGGAGGACCATCCGGGCTCAGGCCGGGGCGGGCATCGGGTCGCACAGCGGGCAGGGCCGCAGGCCGCGCCCGACGGCCTCGCTGCCGGTGACCCGCTCGACCGATTTGCCGTCGGCCATCGGGCAGCCCGACCGGTGGAAGGTCTCGCCCCCCTCGACCGCCACCACCTCGAGCGGGGCGTGCCCGTTCGCCTCCGGGCCGGGGGCCGGCGCCGCCGGGGCGTCGGGGCGCTCGAGCAGCGCGTCGTGCAGCTCCTGCACCATGCGCTCGAGCCGGTCGAGCCGGCCCGAGTCCTTGCGGAGCTCCTCGGTCCCGAGGAAGTACGCACCCACCACGCAGAGCAGCACGCCGCCGACGCCGCCCGACACGAGGAACGGGATCTGCTTCTCGACGATGGCCTCGCGCGAGACGCCGAGGTAGCCCAGCAGCACGAGCAGCGCACCGAGGCCGATGAAGGCCCAGCCGATCCACGGGCGCGTGGCTCGGCCCACCCACCGCCACAGCAGGCGGGGGTCAGGCTCGTCGTCGACGTCCCGGTGGGCGCTGGGGCGGTCGGCGGATCGCTTGGGTTCGACCATGGATCGTCCTGCCGCCGCTCAGGCCCGCTGGGCGGCAGGCGCCGGCTCGGCCAGGCGCACGGGGGGCGGCGTCGCGGCCTGCGCCCGTTCGCGCTCGATGCGCAGCCGGCTCCACTGCACCGCGGTGAGCACGGCGGCCGGCACCCAGATGAGCAGCGCGGCGCCGGCGATCGTGTCGGCCACGGGCAGGTCGGCCCGACGCCCGAGCCAGAAGCCGACGCCGGCCAGGTGGAAGACCTGGCCGTGGTAGGTCAGCAGCGCGATGAGGTGGGGATGGTCCCTGATGCCGTCGACGGCGACGTCGGGCGCGTCGCGGTCGAGCCAGAAGAGCATGGCCAGGAGGGCGCCGACCGTGAGCGTGAAGCCGACCTGGCTGCCGGTGGGCAGGCCGAACCAGAACCCCGGACCGGCGTACTCGAACAGCTCGCCGAGGTAGAAGTGCTGGCCGAGCCGCGACATCGGGTCGAGGATCCAGATCGCCCACACGCCGAGCATCAGGGCCACGAGCCACTCGTGCCAGGGCCGCAGGGCTCGTGTGCGGAACGGCCCCGACGCCAGCAGCCGCCCGCCGGCGAAGGCGAAGTAGGCCATGAAGGCGTAGCTCATCGGCACCATCAGGGGGACGTCGCCGAGGAAGAGCTCCTCGCCCCGCAGCGCCTCGTTGAACGAGTAGCGCGTGTAGGGGATGCCGAGGTGGACCGAGCCGTTCTCGGCCAGGCCGCCGACGGTGACGGCCACGGCCAGGTACGCCAGCGTGCGCCGCCACCCGAGCTGGCGGGTGGCGCACACGAGGAAGACGATGCCGAAGACGGTGACGTACCACCGACCGACGAGCGTGCCGACCACTTCCCCCATCACCGCAGCGATGCCCCCATCGCCGCGATTCTGACACACATGTCAGCTCTGGGCGCTCAGCCCAGGAGGGCGACCGGCATCGAGCCGATGCTGCGGGTGAGCGTGGAGGGGTCGTAGACCGGCTCGGCGAGCAGTCGGTAGGTCGGGTACCGCCGTAGCAGCTCCTCGAACACGAGGCGGGCCTCGAGCCGGGCCAGCGCGGCGCCGAGGCAGAGGTGCTCGCCGAAGCCGAACGCGAGGTGAGCCGGCGTTGCGGGTCGGGCGATGTCGAACGTGCCCGCCGTCGGGCCGAACACCGACTCGTCGCGGTTGCCCGACGCGTAGAGGAGCACGAGGTAGTCGCCCTCGGTCACCGCCTCCCCGCCGAGCTCGATGTCGGTGGTGGCGGTGCGGCAGAACGCCTGGATCGGCGTGACCCACCGCAGGCACTCCTCCACCGCGCCCGGGAGCAGCGCCTCGTCGGCGGCCAGCGCGGCCCGCTGCTCGGGGTGCGCGGCCAGGACCTCGGCCCCGCCCGACAGCAGGCTGCGGGTCGTCTCGTTGCCGGCGACCAGCAACGTGAGGCAGAACATCACCACCTGGGCCGGGGTGAGGGGCCGGCCGCCGACCGACCCGGTGGCCAGCGTCGACAGCAGGTCGTCCTCGGGCGCCTCGAAGCGCCGGGCGACGTGGGCCTCGAGGAACCCGAACAGCTCGGCCACGGCGAGGCCGGCCTCGTCGGTCGGGAAGTCGGTGATCTGGATGGTGGCGTCCGACCACCGCCGGAAGTCGGCCCGGTCGGCGTCGCCGATCCCCAGCAGCTCGGCGATCACGGTGACCGGGATCGGCGATGCGAGGCGCTCGACGAAGTCGATCTCGCCGTCGGCGGGCAGGTCCGAGAAGATCGCTTCGACGGTGCGCCGGATGGCGGGCTCCACGCGGCCGGCGGCGCGCGGCGTGAACTCGCGGTTCAGGAGCTTGCGGTACTCGGCGTGCTGCGGCGGGTCGAGGTGGAGGATGGAGCCCGACTCGTCATCCGGCTCGAACAACCGCATCGGGTCGTTCACCAGCGCCCCCCGCCTCGACGTGAAGTGACCCGGCTGCCGGCTGATCTCCCGGATCAGCTCGTAGCTGCTGACGAGCCACTGCTTCTCGCCGGCGGGGTGCACCGGCGCGTTGGCCCGCAGCCAGGCGAGCAGCTCGAAGTAGTCGGAGCGGAGGAAGAACCCCGGCTCGGTGATGACCACGCTCTCGAGCAGCGCGGCCGCGTTGACCTGGACGTTCCCCACGAGGCGGAGTATGACAGCACCGTTAGATGGCCCGGCACCCAGCGCAGGAGCTCCATGTCGTCGTACGCAACCTTGCTCTACGAG
This sequence comes from Acidimicrobiia bacterium, assembly GCA_013694495.1. Taxonomy (GTDB): domain Bacteria; phylum Actinomycetota; class Acidimicrobiia; order Acidimicrobiales; family JACDCH01; genus JACDCH01. The sequence continues at coordinate 4,676 of JACDCH010000149.1, forward strand.
GAGGTCGACGGAGTCGCCTGGGTCACCCTCAACCGGCCCGACGTCCACAACGCGTTCGACAACGCCATGCAGGCCGAGCTCCGCGACGTGTGGCGGTCGCTGCGCCTCAACGACGACGTCCGCTGCGTCGTGCTCACCGGCGCCGGCGACGAGGCGTTCTGCACCGGGCTGGACCGGGCCGAGGCGATCGACGCCTACCTGGCCGACCCCGGCGGCCAACGCGCCCTCGGACGGGTGTCGACGCCGTTCATGTTCAACAGCCCCAGCGCCAACATCTGCCCGAAGCAGAACGACCTGTGGAAGCCGGTCGTGGCGGCCGTCAACGGCATGGCCTGCGGCGGCGCGCTCTACATGCTCGGCGAGGCCGACATCATCATCGCCGCCGAGCACGCCACGTTCTTCGACCCGCACGTGACCTACGGCATGGTGTCGGCGTTCGAGTCGATCCACCTGCTCCAGAAGCTCCCGCTGGGCGAGACGCTGCGCCTCGCGCTGCTCGGGGCCAACGAGCGGATCACGGCACAGCGTGCGCACCAGGTCGGCCTGGTCTCCGAGGTCGTCCCCCTCGCCGACCTGCGCGAGCGGGCCGCTTGGGTGGCGTCGACGATCGCGTCGGCGCCGGCGCTCGCCGTCCAGGCCACGCTGCGGACGGTGTGGATGGCCCACGACGAAGGCCGCCGCGCCGCCTTCGACCGGGCCCCGGCCTACATCTACCTCGGCACGACCTACGACAACATCGCCGCCGGCCAGCGCCAGTTCACCGGCCCCGACCGCCAGGACCCGAACCTCCGCTGATCACCGGCGACATGTCGACCACGCGGGCGGTCCGCCGCCCGAGCAAGTGGGGTTACGTGGCGAAGGGGTTGACGACCGGGTCGGAGTCGGCGTCGTCGATGTCGGCGTCGACAGCGGGGGCGAGCTGCTCCGCCGGCGCCAGCGCCGGCGGCTTGGGCACGACGTGGACGAAACGGCGGCCGGTCTGCTTCGCCAGGCCGACGATGCCGAACGGGGCCACGAACATGAGGACCACGAGCAGGGCGGCGAACACGATCGTGGCCAGGTTCGGCCGGCCGACGAGGAAGTCGCGGAACCACTCCGGCAGCCACGACTTCTCGGGGATGTCGATCGTGAACTGGTTGACCCGGTAGTACACGAAGGCGCCGACGATGGGCCCGAGCAGGCTGGCCGTCCCGCCGATCACCATGATGACGAGGAAGAGGATCGCCCCGAGGATGGTGAAGTTGGCGGTGTCGGGGTTGGCCTGGGTCTGGCGCAGGGCGAACACGCTGCCGGCGACGCCAGCCAGGGCGGCGGAGATGCCGAACACGACGGTCTTGGTCACCGCGACGTTCACGCCCATCACCCCGGCGGCCGTGGTGTTGTCGCGCACGGACACCATGGCCCGGCCGACCCGGCTCTTCACGAGGTTGCGCACCAGGACGTAACCGAGGGCGAGCAGGCCGAGGGCGAGGAGGTACAGCCACTTCGTGCGGTCGCCGCGGTCGGAGGCGTCGAGCCCGGTCCACGAGGGTGGGTCGTAGGCCAGGCCGGTGATGCCGAACGAGCCGCCGGTGATGCCCTCCGCCTTGCGCACCAGCGCGGGAAAGATCTGGGCGAGGGCGAGCGTCACCAGGGTGAGGTAGACGCCGGTGAGCCGCAGGGCCGGGATGCCGACGAGCACGCCGACCACGAAGCACAGGACGGCGGCGACGGGGAACGTCCACCCTGCGGTCCAGTCGCGTTGATCCATCAACGCCGCAGTCGTGTAGGCGCCGACGCCGAAGAAGGCCGAGTGCCCGATCGAGATCTGCCCCGTGAACCCGATGAGCAGGTTCAGCGACAGCGCCGCCAGGGCGAGGATGGCGATGTCGGCCAGCTCGCCGTACTGGTTCGGCTTGAGGTCCTGGAAGATCGGCAGGACCAGCAGGTACGCCATGGCCGCCACGCCGACGGCACGGAGCGCCCAGTGGACCGGGCTGCCCTGCTGGATGCGGACGGGTTTGAACGCGGCGGCCATCGCCCTACACCCGTTCCACTCGGGCCGAGCCGAACAGGCCCGAGGGTCGCACGAGCAGCACCACCAGGATCACGATGAGGCTGACGGTGCCCCGCAGCTCCTGGCCGATGAGCTCCGGTTGGTAGCCGGCGACGGTGTTCTCGAGGACGCCGAGCAGCAGGCCCGCGACCACGGCGCCGAGCAGGCTGTCGAAGCCCCCGAGCATCGCCGCCGCGGTGGCCGAGAAGAAGATCGTGAACATCATCGTCGACTCGACCTGGCCGTTCTGCGACGCCACCAGGCCACCGCCGACGGCACCGACGAAGGCCGCCAGGCCCCATGACACCATCAGCACGCGACCGACCTTGATGCCGGTGAGTGGGGCGTTGTCGGGGTTGCTGGCCACCGCCCGCATGGCGAGGCCGAGCTTCGTCCTCTGGAACAGCACGAACAGCAGACCGGCGACGGCGAGGGTGACGACCAGGTTCCCGATCGCCACGATCCGCCAGGTCGCGCCGCCGATGCGCACGAAGTCGTCCGGCGCGTTCGGGAACAGCGACGGCACCTGTTCCGGGATCGTGACCTTCCACGCGAACGGCGCCAGCGAGTTGATGCCGAGGAACAGCCCGATGAGCGCGACGCCGACCGCGAAGGTGGAGCGGCGCCCGATGGGCCGGATGATGAAGTGCTCGACGAGCGTGGCGATCGCGAAGCCGAACACGGCGCTCAGCAGCACGGTGAACCAGAACGGCAGCCCCGACTCGTTGAGCCACCAGGCGAAGAAGGCCGAGAGCATCGCCAGCTCACCCTGGGCGAAGTTGAGGTGGGAGGTGCCGCGGAAGATGATCACGAGCCCGAGGGCGAGCAGCGCGTAGATGGCGCCGGACGACAGGCCGTCGAAGAGGTACTGGAGGAACCGCGTCAAGGGAGCTCCTAGTAGCCGAGGTAGGCCTTGCGGACGGAATCGTCGTCGCGGAGCGACGCGGCGTCGCCCGAGGCGACGATGGAGCCGGTTTCGAGGACGTAGGCCCGGTTGGCGATGTCCATGGCCAGGTTGGCGTTCTGCTCCACGAGCAGGACAGCCGTCCCATCCTCCTCGTTGAGCCGCTGCAGGATGCGGAACATCTCCTGCACGATGATCGGCGCCAGGCCCTGGCTCGGCTCGTCGCACAGCAGGAGCCGGGGCCGGCTCATCAGGGCGCGGGCGATGGCGAGCATCTGCTGCTCGCCGCCGGACAGGCTGCCCGCCTTCTGCGTGCGGCGCTCGGCGAGGCGGGGGAAGGTCGTGTACCAGCGGTCGAGGTCGTCGGCCAGCGGGTCCTTGCGCAGGTAGGCGCCGACGAGGAGGTTGTCCTCGACGGTGAGGTCGGTGAACGTGCCCCGACCCTGGGGCACCTGGGCGATGCCGTGCGCCACGATCGCGTCGGGCGAGGCCCGGCTGATGTCGTGGCCGTCGAAGACGAGGCTCCCGCGCCGGGCGAGCACCCCGGACAGCGACAGCATCGTCGTGGTCTTGCCGGCGCCGTTGGCCCCGAGGATCACGACCATCTCGCCGGCCTGCACCGTGAAGTCGAGGCCGTGCAGCACCTCGATGGGCCCGTAGCCGGCGTGCAGCCCGGAGACCTCGAGCAGCGCGGGACCGGCGGCCGAGCTCGCCGACGGCGCAACTTCCTCGGCGGCGTCGGTCACGCCGCGGTCCCCAGGTAGGCCTGGATCACGGCCGGGTGGTTGCGGACCTCGGTCGGGGTGCCCTCGGCGATCTTGCTGCCGAAGTCCATCGCCACGACCTTGTCGGAGATGCCCATCACCATCGCCATGTGGTGCTCGACGAGCAGGACGGTGAGCCCGAACTCGTCGCGGATCCGCTTGACGGTCTCGCCCAGCTCGTCGACCTCGTTGTGCGTGAGGCCCGACGCCGGCTCGTCCATCAGGAGGAAGCGGGGACGAGCAGCCAGGGCGCGAGCGATCTCGAGCCGTTTCAGGGTGCCGAACGGGAGCCCCGCCGCAGGGCGGAAGGCGAGGTCGGCGAGGCCCAGCTGGTCGAGCAGGCCGTAGGCGAGCTCGCGGGTCTCGCGCTCCTCCTTCCACGGGTTCAGCCGCAGTGCGGCCCGCACGAAGCCGATCGACCCGCGGCTGTGGGCGCCGACCATGACGTTCTCGAGCAGCGTCATCGACGGGAACAGCGCCAGGTTCTGGAACGTCCGGGTGATGCCGAGCTTGGCCATGGTGTGGCGGGGCTTGCCGAGCAGGTCGACGCCGTCGAAGACCACCCGGCCCGAGCTGGGCTGGTAGATGCGGCTCACAACGTTGAACATCGTGGTCTTGCCGGCCCCGTTCGGGCCGATGAGGCCGCAGATCTGTCCCGGGGCGATGTCGAAGGTCAGGCCCGACAGCGCGGTGATGCCGCCGAAGCGGACGGTCACGTCGCTGACATCGAGGAGCGGCCTGCCCGCGTCGTCGGGCAACGCACTGGCCAACGTGGTCCCCCTTCCTGGTGGAGCAGGTCCCCGGGGCCGGCCGGCCCCGGGAACACCGCCCCGGCGTACGCCTGCTACTCGGTGAACTCGGTCTGGCCTTCGAAGCTCGTGATGAGCTCGCCGATGTCCGTGTAGGTCTTGGTGTCGGCGTCGTACTGCACGACCTGCATCGACTCGAGGCCGAACGGGTCTTCGGCGCCGCCCATCGTGTAGTTCAGCCCTTCACGGAAGAGCGTGGCGTGGAAGTCGATGCTGCGGGCCGCGTTGAGGATCGACGCCCGCGTGAGGCCATCGGGCGACTCGGCGGCGAGGCGCAGGGTTTCGACCGTGAGCTCACCGGTGACCCAGCCGGCGGCGGCGGTGGCGAAGTCGCCGTCGGCGGCGAAGCCGGCTGCGGTCATCGCGTCGCGGTAGGCCGAGATGTCGGGATCGGATGCGTTGGCCGGGTCGTTGGCGTCCTTGGCCGTGACGATCGTGAAGATCCCGTCGGCCGCGGCGCCGGAGATGGCCAGGAGCAGCGTGCTGGCGCAGGTGGACGTGATGTAGATGCGGGGCTCCCAACCGGGGTTGGCGGCCTTGGCGTTGGCCACCTCGGTGAGGAACGCCGGGCACTGGGCGCCCAGCGGCACGGCCAGGATGACGTCGGGCGTCTGGGCGGCGATGGCGTTGACCTGCGAGGTCGGCGGGTTGTTGTCACCGTTCTCGACGGTCTGCGTGCCCAGGATCTCGATGCCGGCGTCCGGCGCCAGGCCCTCGAGAGCGTCGGCGTAGGACTGGCCGAACTCGCTGTTCACGTGGAAGACCGAGGCGGTGGCCCCGTCCGGGAACTCGGCGGCGATGTTGTCGACGTACACCGCGGTCTCGGTGTTGTACGGCGGGAGGCCGCCCGTGGTCCACGGGTAGTTCTCGACGTCGCCCCAGATTGGTGCGCCCGTGAGGGCGAACAGCTGCGGGTAGCACTCGCCGTTGAGGAGGTCGCGCACGGCCTGGTTGTTGCCCGTGCCGATCATGCCGGTGAAGAGGTTGACCCCCGTGTTGTCGATCAGGCCCTCGACGGCCGGCGTCGTGAGCGTCGGGTTGAACTGGTCGTCCTCGATCGTGAGCTCGAGGGTGACGCCCGGCACGAGCTCGTTCTCGTTGGCGAAGGCGATGTAGTTGCGCAGGCCGTCGGCCACAGGCGCGAACGCGGCAGCGGCGGCACCGCCCGAGAGCGGCATCGTCGCGCCGATCGACACCGTGCCCTCGATGGGAGCGGTGGCGTCCTCCGGGCAGTCGGCGGCGTCGACCGCGAAGGCCCCTTCCTCGCCCCCGCCCGCCGCCGTGGTGGCGGTGGCGTCGGTGCCCGTCTCCTCGGTCGCGGTGTCGGTCGTCTCCTCGCCGCCACCGCCCGCCGTGGTCGCCGTCGTCGGGTCGTCGTCGCCGCCGCATGCTGCGAGCAGCAAGAGGCCGCTGGCGGCGAGCGCCGCGAGCGAGTGACGCCTGGCTCGATTCATCGCGTTTCTCCCTTTAGGTGGTCCGAGCGCCTTCACCCCCCGGCAAGTGCGCCGGTCATTGTCTAGCTCGCCCGTGACCCCCGACGGCGCCGCCGGAGGGAGAATGGAGCGGTGGGGGTCGCAGGAGGGGACGAGGCAGGGCCGGGGCCCCTGGGTGCGCTCGCCAACCTCGCCGCTGCGCTCGCCGGTGCGCACGACCAGGACGCCGTGCTCGTCGCGCTGCGCGATCGCCTCGCCGCCGTGCTCGGCGTCGCCGACGCCACCGTGGCCGTCATCGCCCGCGGCGCGGCCCTCGACGCCGGCGGGGCCACCGCCACCGCGGCCCGCTCCGGGGAGGTCACCCTCGGCGACCACGCCGCCTCGGACGGGACGATCGGCGCGGTCGCCCTGCCCCTCAGCGATGCCAAGGGCCAGGTCGTCTCGGTCGTGACGCTCTCGTCGCCGGAGGCCAGGCACCTCGACGGGTCCACGCGCGCCGCCGCCCGGGTCGCGTTCGAGCTCGGGTGCAACGCCATGCGCCACCTGTCGATCGTCGTCCGGGCGGCGAGGATGGCGGCCCTCGCCGGCCACCTGTCCGGCGCCGTCACGACCACCGACGTGGCCCGTGTCCTCCGCGACCACGGCGCGGCACCGGTCGGCGCCACCCTGGCCAGCGTCCGGCTGGTGAGCGCGGAGACGGGCACGCTCGAGGGCCTCGTCGTCGCCACGTCCCTGGACCCGGCGATGGTCGAGCGCTACGTGGCGGTCGAGCTCGATGCTCCCTTCCCGATCAGCCACGCAGTCCGCACCGACGAGTCCGTGTGGCTGCCCGACCTCGACGAGTACGCCGCCCGGTTCCCCGAGGCCGCCGTCGACGCTCGAGCGGCAGGCTTCGCCGCCAGCGCGGCCGTGCCGATCCACGACGGCGCCGGCGCCGTCATCGGCGTCCTGGCGGTGGCATGGACCGACCCGGTGCGCCTCGACGAGCTCGTCCGCGCCGCCGTGCTCACGATCGCCGACCTCGTGGCGCAGAGCCTCGAGCGGGCCCGGCTCACCGACGCCAACG
>JACDCH010000151.1 GCA_013694495.1 Acidimicrobiia bacterium
GCCGATGACGGCCCCGACGACGACAACGGCTCCGACGGCTGCCACGGCTGCGGCCGAGCCCACCGCCACCAACGTGACGCCCGGCGGCAACGCCCCCGGCGCCCGCTCGGCGAGCCGACCGCTCCTCCCGGCGGCGGAGGTCGCCCTGGCGCTGGTCACCCTGGCCACGACGGCGACGCTGTGGCGGCTGTTCGTCGACCGCTCGTTCCTGGTGCCGCTGGCGGTGCACGTCGGCGCCGCCCACGTCGTGGTCACGCTGTGCCGCCGCAAGGGCCTCGGCCTCGGCCCGTCGGCCGTGATCACCGCGGTCGCCGCCGCCGCCGTCATCACCTGGGTGCATCTGGGGTCCACCACCGCGCTCGGCCTCCCCACCACCGAGACGCTGCGCCAGGCCCGCGTGCTGCTCGAGGAGGCGTGGCTGACCTTCGGCGAGGTGCGGGCGCCGGCGCCCGTGCTGCCGGGCTTCCTCATCGCTGTGGGTGTCGCCGTCTGGATCGGGGCGTGGCTCGCGGACGTCGCCGCCTTCCGGCTGTGGACCCCCTTCGAGGCGCTCATCCCGTCGGGCACCGTCTTCGTCTTCGCGTCGCTGTTCGCCGCCGACCAGGGCCGGGCCCGCTCCGCCGCGCTGTGGATCACGGCCTGCCTCTGCTTCATCCTCGTGCACCGCACCGCCCGCCAGCAGAGCAGCCCGGCGTGGCTGGGCAGCGACCCCGGACGGGGCACGGCGTCGCTGCTGCGGGTCGGGCTGGCGTTCATCGGGTTCACGGTGGTGCTCGGGTTCCTGGCCGGCCCGCTCGTCCCCACGGCCAAGGCCGAGGGCGTCTACGACCTCGGCGACCTCGACGGCGACAGCTCGCGCATCACGATCAGCCCGCTGGTCGAGATCCAGCGCCGCCTGCTCGAGCAGGCCGACGTCGAGCTGTTCACGGTGCAGGTGCGCAACCCCGACGTACGCCCGTACTGGCGGCTCACGTCGCTCGACATCTTCGACGGTTCGCTGTGGCGCATCAGCGGCTCGTTCCAGGGCGCCGGCGGGGAGCTCGACGGCCTCGGCGACGTGCCGCCCGGTGCCATCCCGTTCAGCCAGGACGTGTCCATCTCGAACCTGGCCGCCATCTGGCTGCCGGCGGCGTTCGAGCCCCGCGCGATCGATGGTCGGGGCGCGGAGGTGCGCTGGGAGCCGGAGACGTCGACGCTGATCGTGTCGACCGCGCTCCCCGACTCCGACGGCGTGTCCTACGAGGTGACGTCCGAGCTCCCGGCGTTCCAGCCGTCGCAGCTGACGGGGACGGGCGCACCGCCGGAGGAGGTCATCGAGCGGGGCCTCGGCCTACCACCCGACTTCCCGGAGCGGGTGCGCCAGGAAGCGCTCAACGTCGTGGCCGGCGCGACGACGCCGTACGAGCAGGCCCTCCGCCTCCAGGAGTACTTCCGCAACGGCAGCTTCATCTACAGCCTCGAGGTCCCCGCGTCGCACTCGAACCGGGCGATGGAGGAGTTCCTCTTCGAGACGCGCACCGGCTACTGCGAGCAGTTCGCCGGCACGTACGCGGCGATGGCCCGGGCCATCGGCCTGCCCGCTCGGGTGGCCGTCGGGTTCACCCCTGGCAACCCCGATCCGGCTGTGCCCGGCCTCTACCGCATCCGCGGCGAGAACGCCCACGCCTGGCCCGAGGTGTGGATCTCGGGCGCCGGCTGGGTGCCGTTCGAGCCGACGCCGGGCCGGGGCTCGCAGCTGATGCAGCCTTACACCAACGTGCAGGAGCAGCAGGACACGGCCGGCCCTTCGGTCGACCCGGCCGCGCCGATCGACAACCCCGGCGGCCCGGGTCCGGATCCCGAGGCCAACCCAGGGGTGACCCCCGAGGGCGCGACGACCACCACGGTCCCGCCGCCCGTGGAGACCGCGGCCCCGCCCGCCGGCCCCAACCGGGTGCTGCGGGCGATCCCCTGGGTTTTGCTGACGCTGCTGGGTGCCGTCCTGTTCGTGGCCCTCGTCGCCAGCGCCATCGCGATCTTCCGGCACCTGCGGCGATCGCGGCGCCGGCGCCTGGCGACGACCCCCGACGCCGTCGTCCGGGCGGCGTGGCAGGAGGCCATCGAGGACGTCGGCATGCTCGGGTTCGCCCCCCGCCGCTACGAGACGCCCGACGAGGTCGCCACTCGGATGAACCGGGCCGTGGGCGCCGGCGGCGACAGCGCAGGGAGCGGAGCGACCGGTCTGGCCACGCTCGTGGCCCGGGCCGACTTCGCGCCCGACGGCGCCACCCCCGACGACGCCGACCGCGCCCTCGACCTCGCCGGTGACGTCAGGACAGCCGTGCGGGAGTGCACCACCCCGATGGCGCGCCTGCTCGCCTCGGTCGACCCCCGCCCGCCGGACCGCCGGGGCCCCCGCGAGAAGCACGAGGGCCCCCGCATCCAGGTCCGCACCACCTGACGTCGCCGACGGGCGCCGTCGCTCTCGGAAGCGGTGGGGCTACTGCTGGTCTTCGTCGTCGCGGCGGAAGCGCTCGCGGGCCTTCTTGCCGGCGCTGCCGAACGCATCGCGCAGGCCGGCCGCCTTCACCGAGGCCGTGACCTGCTGGATCCCGGCCCGGCCGAGCTTGCGGACGTTGGACTCGAACAGCAGGGCGGCGCCGAACATCGGGCCGGCGCCGAGCACGAAGGCCAGGACGTAGTTGCCGATCACCAGCGTCCAGACGAGCAGCGCCACGCCGAGCAGGAACAGGAGGCCGGCCAGCTTCAGCCGCCGCAGGCCGTGCCGGTAGAGGCTGGTGGTGCCCACCCCCCGGGCGAAGTTGGGATCGGTCGCGTAGAACTGCTGCTCGATCTCCCGGAGGATCCGCTGTTCGTCCTCGGAAAGCGGCAACTCGCCGACCCCTTCCTCCCCCTGATGGGATCGTTGCAGTGAACCACAGGGGCCCAACCGCCGCAACGCGGGCGGGGCCTTAGGAGGCGTCGGGGCCCCACTGCTGTTCGCCGCGGCGCTTCGGGGCCCGCCCGGCGATGGCCGCAGGCACGATGGCGGCGTCGCCGAAGCGGTCGCGGATGGCGTCGACGGCGGCGGTGGCGCCGGCCCACCGACCGTCCTCGCCGAACGAGAGCTGGACAGCGCCGTGATCGTCGAGCCCCGACACCGCCACCCCCAGCAGCCGGACGCCGGCGGACGGGTCGATCTGATCGAGCAACGCCTTCGCCGCCCGGGCCACGTCGGTGCCGGTGTCGACGCCGCCCGGCAGCGTCGTCGATCGGGTGATGGTCCGGAAGTCGTGGAAGCGGACCTTGATGGTGACCGTGCGCCCAGCCCGGCCGAGGGCCCGCAGGCGGGTGGCCACCGCGTCGGCCATGCGCACGGCCTCGACCCGCAGCGTGGCGAGCGAGGTGTGGTCGCGGGCGAACGTCTCCTCGTGGCTGATCGACTTGGCCTGAAGGTCCGGGTCGACGCCGCGGGGGTCGATGGCGTTGGCGAGCCGGAAGAGGTGGCGGCCGTTGGCCTGGCCCAGGGCGGCCACGAGCGCCCGCTCGTCGAAGGCGGCGATGTCGCCCACCGTCCGGATGCCGAGCCGGTCGAACACCTTCTGGGTGGCGGGCCCGACGCCCCACAGCGCCCGCACGGGGAGCGGGTGCAGGAAGGCGAGCTCGCCCCCGGGCGGGATCACGACGACGCCGGGCCCGAACACGGGTCCCTGGGGCGACGCCTTCGGCTTGGCCGCCTCCGACGCGAGCTTGGCCAGGAACTTGCTGGGCGCGACGCCGACCGAGCACGTGAGGCCCTCCTGCTCGAGCACCCGGTCCCGCAGCGCGTGGGCGATCGCGGGCGGCTCGCCGAAGAGGCGGACGGCGCCGGCGACGTCGAGGAACGCCTCGTCGAGGCTGAGTGGCTCGACGAGCGGGGTGACGTCGCGGAACAGCTGCATGACCCGGACGGAGACCTCGGCGTAGTGCCGGTGGTCGCCGTCGAGGAACGTGGCGTGGGGGCACAGCTGCCGGGCCCGGGTGGCCGGCATGGCCGAGAAGACGCCGTAGGCCCGCGCCTCGTAGCTGGCCGCGGCGACCACGCCGCGCGCCCCCGCGCCGCCGACGACGACCGGCTTCCCCCGCAGCTCGGGCCGGCGCAGGAGCTCGCACGACACGAAGAACGCATCCATGTCCACGTGGAGGAAGTGCGCGGTGGCGGTCGCTGGCACTGCCGCCAAGGCTACGGAGTGGTGCGCTGACCCTCCCGGACGACGCGGAACCAGCGGTAGCCGTAGGGCTCGAGGTCGACCGCGGCCCGCTTGCGCACCACGTCGATCCGGCCGCCGCGCAGCAGGTCGTCGAGGGCGACGGCGTCGGGGAGGTCGTCGACCGGCAGCCGCAGGTCGACCCGTGCCGCGCCGAGGTTGTGCACGGCGATGACGGTCGAACCCTCCCAGTCGCAGCGGTGGGCGAAGGCCGACTTCGGCCGGGTGACGACGGCCCGGTACGTGCCGAGGGCGAGCTCGTGGGTCTCCCGCCGGCGCCGGATGAGGCGCTCGAACCAGTTGAGCAGCGAGTCGGGGTCGTCGCGCTGGGCGGCCACGTTGACGGCCGCCGGACCGAACGTGCCCTGCACCAGCGGCCCCGGGAACGCTCCCTCAGGCGCGGTCGAGAAGCCGGCGCCCGGTTCGTCGGACCACTGCATCGGCGTCCGCACCGCGCTGCGCCCGTGGGCGGACAGCTCCTCGCCCATGCCGATCTCCTCGCCGTAGAACAGCACCGGGGTGCCGGGCAGCGAGAACAGCAGGCTGTACGCCAGCCGCAGGCGAGCCTGGTCGCCGTCGAGCATCGGCGGCAGCCGGCGCCGTAGGCCCCGCCCGTAGACCTGCATGTCCTCGTCGGGGCCGAAGGCGGCGAACACCTCGGCCCGCTCCTTGTCGCTCAGCTGGTCGAGGGTGAGCTCGTCGTGGTTGCGCAGGAACGTCGCCCACTGGCAGTCGAAGGGGACCTCGGGCAGCTCCGCGAACGCCGCCTCGAGGACCCGTCCGTCGCCTCGGGCGAGGGCGAGGTAGGCCCGCTGCATGATCGAGAACTGGAAGACGAGGTGGAGCTCGTCGCCGTCCTCGTCGCCGAAGAACACGCGCTGGTCGGCGGGCGGGAGGTTGACCTCGCCGAGGAGGATGGCGTCGCCCCGCCGGCGCTGCAGGAAGGCGCGGAGCTCCTTGAGGTAGCGGTGCGGGTCGCGTCCGGCCTCCTCGCCGAGGTTCGGGATGCCCTGGTGCTCGAGCAGGAACGGCACGGCGTCGACCCGGAACCCCGACACGCCGAGCTGGAGCCAGAAGCCCATGATGCGGGCGATCTCCTGGCGCACGGCGGGGTTGGCCACGTTGAGGTCGGCCTGGAAGTCGTAGAAGCGGTGCATGTACCACTGGCCGGCCGTGGCGTCCCACGTCCACGTGCCGCCCTGCTCGCCCGGGAACACCTCCTCCATGGGCTCGGCGGGCGGCTCGTCGACCCACACGTACCAGTCGCGGTACGGCGAGTCCCGGCTCGACCGCGACGCCTGGAACCACGGGTGCTCGATCGAGGTGTGGTTGACGACCAGGTCGATGATCACCCTCATGCCCCGCGACTCGGCCGCCCGTATGACCTCGACGAACTCACCGAGGGTGCCGAGCCGGGGATCGACGGCGTAGAAGTCGCTGATGTCGTAGCCGTCGTCGAGGTCGGGCGACGGGTGGAACGGCATGAGCCACAGCACGCTCACCCCGAGGCCGGCGAGGTAATCGATGCGCTCGGTGAGCCCGGCGAGGTCGCCGACGCCGTCGCCGTCCCAGTCGAGGAACGTCTCGACGTCGAGGCAGTACATGATGGCGCCCTTCCACCACCGGTCGCTCGTGGCCCGCAGGCTCACTGGTGCGCCCTCTCTTTCGAGGCAACCCCGAGCTGGCTGCGGCCACCGGGCACCAGTGAGCCCTCGATGCTCCGCACGCTCCGCATCGAGACAGGGCGCGAGGCGCGGAACGCAGCGACGATCTTCCGGAGCTGCTCGGGCGCGACGGCCACGGTGAGGAGCCCGTCGGCCCACGCGCCGCACCACCTCGCCGTCTCCTCCGACAGCGCGGTGCGGTACCGCGGGGGCACGGCGTCGGGCAGGGTCCACAGGCGGGCCCGGTCGACGCGCACGTGCCCGTCGGCGGTCACCTCCTCGCCCCGCAGCAGCCTCACCCGCGCCCAGCGCGACGCGCAGCCGGCCGGGGAACAGTTCCTCGAGGGTGGGCGACGGTCGCGGCCTGCACGTCCCGCAGCAGCGCGCTGGGGCGGTGCTGCTCGTGGGACGCGTGGTAGCCGAGGACCGTCAACTGCTCGTGATCGCGGGTGCGGGGCGGAGCCCGCGGTCAGCGACGCTGGGTGCGGGCGGCGTCGGCGGCGTCGACCGTCGTGTCCAGGTCGTCGACGCGGCGTCCGTCGCGATCGACCTCGACG
>JACDCH010000166.1 GCA_013694495.1 Acidimicrobiia bacterium
GGAGCAGCGGTCGGAGCGGGGGCCGGGGCCGCGACGCCCAGCACGTCGTCCCCTCCGATGGCCGCCGAGGTGATGGTCGAGGCCGTGGCACCGTCGGGTTCGCCGGGCGGCCGGGGACCGCCTCCGAAGCCGGGCCCCGCCGTGGTGTCCGGGTCCGCGTTGGCACCCGGCCCGACCACGACGTCGGCGTTCGAGCCGGCCGCGTAAGGGTTGATCCCGTCGTCCTCCGGCGGCGTGACCGGCCCGGCGCCGATCGTGTTCAGGAGGTCGGGGTTCACGCCGTCGGTCGGCGCCGGCGCCCGCAGCGATCCCCCACCGTCGGTGCTGTCGGCGTCGGGGTTCACATCCGGGCCGGCCCGGGCCGGCGTGTGGACCTCGCCGGTGATCTCCGCATTCGGTAGGTCACCTCGACCGGTGTTGGTGACGGCGACGCCGCGGGTCGAGGAGATGAGGTCGCCCGGATCGGCCAGTCCCGCGCCCGCGAGGCCCCCGTTCCCGGTGTCGGCATCGGGGTTCGTCATCCCCTCCTCGTCGTCGTCTTCGTCCTCTTCGTCGTCCTCTTCGTCGTCGTCGTCTTCGTCCTCTTCGTCGTCCTCCTCGTCGTCCTCTTCTTCTTCCCCCTCCTCTTCCTCCTCAGCTTCCTTCGCGGCCTTCTCCTTGGCTGCCTGCTGGTCGCGGTTGTCCGTCCCGTCCCTGGTGTCGTAGACGACCGAGCCATCGGATGCGTAGGCCGCCGCCGTCCCGTCGCTCCGGTTCACGTGGGTCCATCCGGTGGCCGGATCCCTGACCACGATCTCGTCGCCCTCGGGCGGCGCGGTCGGCCCGGGATCAGGGTCGGCTCCCCCCGGCGGGTCGACCGGGGCGGCGGGACCGCTGCCGGGCGCGGCCGGCGGTGCCGGCGAACCGGCTCCCGGCCCCGCCGGTGGATTGGGCGGAGCCGCCGGCGATCCCCCAGGGTTGCCACCTCCCGTGTTCGCGCCGATGGGGGGCTCGTTCCGGTCGACACCCGGCTCGCCGCCATCGTCGTTCGGGCTCGTCGGGGTGTTCGGCGACGTCCCGCTGCCCGGCGTCCATCCCGTTCCGGGTGTCGAGCCCGGGCGCGCCGGGCCGGTGTTGGTCGGGACCACCGCACCCGGTTGGTTGCCCTGCAGCACGGCGTCGATCTGGGACGACAGCGCCGAGTCGACGGGGACGTCGACGCCGAGGAGTGAGTTGGCGCGACCGGTTCCGATGACATCGGACGGGGAGGGGTTCCTGAACGCGTCCAACTCGGCGCCGGTCGGGGGACGACCGTTGACGGCTTCGAACGCCCGCTCGAACGCCGCCGGGTCGCGGTCGATGTCGGCATCGCGGGCGTCCCGATCGAACTGCTCGATCGCGGCCTCGTGCTCGGCCGGCGGCTCGATCCCGTCGAAGTGTCGCCGGGCCTCGTAGCCGCGGTCCCGGGCCATGATGTTCTCGCTGTCGATCAGCTCGGCGATCGACGCCTCCGCTGCCGCCTCCTCCTCCGCCGTCGGCGTCGCCCCGTGCAACAGCAGCGTGTCGAGGTAGCCGATCGGGCCCGACGTCTCGGCCTGGTACGCGGCGCGCTCGCGCACCGCGACATCGACCTCGACCCGGTCGCCCCGACCTGAGCCTGTCGAATCGGCATCGAACGGGTCGCTGCCGAAGACCTTCTCGTCGGCGTTCGACACGCCGTCGCCGTCGTAGTCGGCGTCGCCCGACGGATCGTTGTTGATGTTCGGTCGGCGGGGGGCGACGTCGATCCGGTCGGAGAACCCGTCACCGTCGGTGTCCGCGTTGTACGGGTCGGTGCCGGACTCCTCCTCCTGCTGGTCGGAGATCCCGTCCTCGTCGCTGTCCCGCAGGAACTCGGGGATCGACTCTGGTCGGTCGGGGGTGTTCGGTTGGTCGTCGTCGCGGTCGTTGACGCCGTCGTGGTCGGAGTCGATCGACGTCGGGTCCGACCAGTCCTTGGGGCTGCGGCCGGATCGCACCGTCTCCTCACCGTCGAGCTTGGTGTCACCGTCGGTGTCCGGCTCGGTGGGATCGGTGCCCAGGGCGGCTTCCTCGACGTCGCGTAACCCGTCGGCGTCGGAGTCCTCCCTGCTCCCGTCGGCCCGGTCGGCCACCGTCGGGTCGGTGCCGGCCCGGACCTCGACGCCGTCGCGCACGCCGTCGCCATCGCTGTCCGAGTCGTTCGGATCGGTCCCCTGCTTCCGCTCCTCGTCGTCCCCGAGACCGTCTCCGTCACTGTCGCTGCGGTCGCGCACGCGCTTGGCCATTGGACTGCCCCCTCGGGTCACCACCTGGACGGCAACCGTACGGATTCGTGCGACGCGAGGTCCCCAGGCAAACCCCCAGTTGTTCGGCGCAGGTGAGAGGATCCGGGCGTGCCTGCAGCCAGTTCCTCCAGCGAGGAGCACGAGCACAGGCGCCTGATCGGTCGGGAAGCCGAGCTCGCCCAGCTCGACGTCTGGCTCGACGACGTTGGCGCCGGCCGGAGTCGGCCGTTGCTGCTCGTGGGCGAGCCCGGCATCGGCAAGACGTCGCTCCTGCGGGCGGCCCGCGCCGGCGCCCTCCGCCGCGGCGCCCGGCCCCTGGCCGTGACCGGGGTGCAGGCAGCCGCCAGCCTGGCTCTGGCCGGGCTCGGGGC
>JACDCH010000190.1 GCA_013694495.1 Acidimicrobiia bacterium
GTGTACGTCGGCATCGACACCCACAACCGCCCGGCCTCGCAGACCAACGGCGTCCGCGGCGGGCTCATGGCGCTCGACGCGGCCACCGGCGCGGCGGTGTGGACGTTCGAGCCCGAGCTCGACCAGCCCGGCGCTGGCTGCGGGAGCGTGTGGTCCTCACCGGTGATCGACACGGTGAACGGTCGGGTGCTGCTGGCCACCGGCAACTGCACGGCCGACCCGGCGGCGTTCACCTGGAACGCGCACACCGAAGCCGTCACCGCCCTCGACGCGGCCACCGGCGCGCCGGTGTGGACGTTCCAGCCCCACGCCCCCAACCGGGCCGACCTCGACTTCGGCGCCACGCCCAACGTGATCACCACGCCCGCCGGTCAGCGCCTCGTCGGCATCGGCAACAAGGACGCCATCTACTACGCGCTCGATCCGGCGACGGGTGCCCTCGTGTGGTCGCGCCAGGTGGCGATCCCGGGGAACATCCAGGAGGACTTCGCCGTCGGCGGGTTCATCGGCTCCACCGCCACGTGGCGAGGCAACGTGTTCGGCGCCACCGCGCTGGGCGGGCCGCCCTGGTACCACAGCCTCGACGGAACGACCGGTGCATCGCGTTGGAGCGCAGTGGCCGGGCCGAGCTACGCCGCCTCCGCAGTCGTCAACGGCGTCGTGTTCGCCGGCGACCTCACCGGGACCCTCAAGGCCTTCAACGCAGCCAACGGCCTACCGCTGTCGGTCATGCCGTTGCTCGGCCCGATCTCGTCGAGCCCGGCGATCGCGGGCAGCACCGTCGTGGTCGGGTCGGGCACCTCGAGCTCGGACCTCTGCGCCAAGGGCACACCCGGGTCCGACGCGTGCATCCAGGCCTTCGACCTCACCCTCGGCTCGCTCGGCGCCGTCACCGCGCTGCGCCCGCTCCGCCTCCCCTTGTGAGCACCTGACCGTCGTCGTCAGCGGTCAGCGGGAGCGGCGAGCTACGCCATCACGCCCGCGAGCGCCTCGGCGAGCTGCTCCTTCGTCATCGACGACGTGCCCTCGACGCCGGCGTTCTTCGCCTCCTCGAGGAGCTCCTCCTTGGTCGAGGCGGCTGCCAGTGCGGCGGCATCCATCGGGAGACCGAGCTCGACGCGCTTCTGCATGAACGGCGTGGCGATCTCCGCCAGCACCTGGGCGCCCTCGCTCCGGAGCTGCGGGAACATCTCGCCCTCCTCCTCCTCGACGTGGTGCTCGATGCCGGCCTTGAACGCCTCGAGCGCTCCGTCGAAGCCGGGCTCGTCGGGGGCGAGGGCGATCATGTCAGCCATCATCTTGCGGGCCAACTCGTGCTCCGTCTCTGCCTCCTGCACCTGGTCGTCGCCGGTGACGGCCGTGACCCGCGGGTACAGGACCTCCTCCTCCAGCTGCATGTGGGCGCGCAGGGCGGTCTCCAGCTCTCGGATGAGCGGCATGCGCTCGTCGCCTTCCGCCTTCTCGATCTGGTCGAAGAGGTCCTCGACCTGGCGGTGGTCGGCTTCGAGCAACTTCGTGGGGTCCATGGCCGGGGCCTCCTGGGGACGTGGGTCGTGATCGGGTCCGGCGGGTACCACCGCTTGCCGCCGCCCATCCCTGTCGGACGAGGTGTCACCCGAGGGGCTTGGCGGGAAGCGGTCCGGCTCATGGGCGGACCGGCGCGCTTCTGAACCCTCCCGCCCCGCGAGCGAACGGCCGCTTGCTGCCCTTGTGTGCTATCGCCAGTTGTTTGCAGTACGGTCCGAGGCGGTGCACATCCCGGACGGGTTCATCGACCCACCCACGTCGCTCGGCGCCGGCGTCGTGGCGGCGGCCGGGATCGGGCTGTGCCTCCGGCGAGCGGGGCAGGTGCTCGACGATCGGCGCATCCCGCTGGCCGGTCTCACGGCCGCGTTCGTCTTCGCCGCCCAGATGCTGACCTTCCCCGTGGCCGGCGGGACCAGCGGCCACCTGCTGGGCGGCGTGCTCGCCGCCGTGCTGGTGGGGCCCTACCTGGGCGCCGCCTGCCTCGCCGTGGTCCTGCTCGTCCAGGCGCTCCTCTTTGCCGACGGCGGCCTCACCGCGCTGGGCCTGAACGTGCTGAACATGGCCCTGGTCGGCACGTTCGGCGGGTACGGCGCCTTCCTCCTCCTGCGAGCCGTGCTGGCCCGACGGGCGGCCGGCGTGGTCGTCGCCTCCGGGATCGCGGCGGGTGCGGGCGTGGTCTTGGCCGCGCTCGCCTTTGGCCTCGAGTACGCGGTGGGCGGCACCGGCGGCGCGCCGGTCGGCACGGTGCTCGCCTCCATGGCGGGCGTGCACCTGCTCATCGGCATCGGCGAGGGCGTCATCACGGCGATGGCCGTCAGCACCGTCCTGGCGGCGCGACCCGACCTCGTGTGGGGCGCGCCCCGGCCCGCCCGCAACGACATGGGACGGGTGCCGGTCGTCGGGGAGGCGGCGGCGTGAAGCCGAGGCTCCGGCTGGGCGCGTTCATCGCCGCCGGCCTCGTGGTCGCGCTCGCACTGGCCGGGTTCGTGAGCCCGTACGACAGCGGGGCGCCTGATGGCCTCGAGCGGGTCGCCATCGACAACGGCTTCGCCGGCGAGGCCGACCCGCACGCCCTGGGCGACGGGCCGACCGCCGGTTACGCCGTGCGCGGGGTCGACGACGAGCGGCTGAGCACCGGGCTGGCCGGCGT
>JACDCH010000211.1 GCA_013694495.1 Acidimicrobiia bacterium
CCGCCACCTCGGCCGCGTCGGCCTTCTCCAGGTGCCGCGCCGTTTCGGCGAACCGCGTCGCCACCCCGTCGGCCAGGCGGTCCGGGCCGTCTCCGTCGCCGCGGGCGTAGCCGAGCGGCAACGGGTCGTCGAGGTCGCCGTCGAGGTCGGCCAGCGCCCGCCGCAGCACCTGCCGGTACGTGACCCGGAGGAACCCCAGCGTGATGTGGAGCGACGGCCCGGCCGTGGCGGTGGCGGCGTGCTCCGTGCCTCCGGGGAGGTAGAGGACGTCGCCGGCGGCGAGGTCGAAGGGCCCGAGGCCGTCGACGTCCCACCCCTTGGCCCCGTCGACCTGGAGCACGAGCACGTCGTGGTCGTCGGCGTGGCGACCGAGGCCCGGCGTGCCGCCCGGGCTCAGGTAGGCGTTGGCCTGGACGGGGTGGCTGGTGGCTCGCTCGAGCGCCCGGCAGAAGCCGACGAGCGGCAGCCACGTCCGCTGCAGGGAATGCAGGACGACCGTCGCGCCCTCGCCGACGAGCGTCGCGATCGCGCCGACGTCGGCCACGCCGGGTACGGAGGCGCTGCCGAGGCGGACGGTGGCGGTGTAGCCGTCGGGCGGCAGCGTCCCGCCGTCACGCACCAGGCGGAACGTCGGTCGGCGGGCGCTGGACACCAGCAACGACTCGACCGCGTCGACGTCGAGCAGGTCGTCGAAGGCGCCGGCCGCCCGCCGCAGCACCGGCGCCCGGCCCCAGTGGCGGTCGGCGAAGGCGTCCACGTCGCCGACGCAGCGGGCCAGCACGGCGAGGTCGGCGTCCACCGCTCCACGCTCACCCGAACAGCCGTTTCCGAAACGCCGGCAACGGGCAGACAGGCGGGCCATGACCGAAGACAACGCGCTCGACGACGACGACATGTCCACCTCCGGCCCCACCGAGGGCGGGGACGACCGGGACACCGGCACCCACGGCGCCAAGGACTCGGGCGACGAGTCCGAGCAGGAGCCCACCGAGGACGAGGACGACAACGACGCCGGCGGCGAGGGCGAGAAGGACACCGGCGACGACGCCTGAGCGGGAACCACCCCCATCAACCGGCCCCGGGGAGGGGCGCTCGCTCAGTCGAGGACGGCCTCGCTCAGTCGAGGACGGCGGGGCGGGCCGGAGCTTCGAGGGCGAGCTCGCACCAGACGGACTTGCCATCGTTGTGGCGGTCCGTTCCCCACGAGGCTGCGACCTCGTCGACGAGGAGGATCCCGCGCCCACCGAGTGCCCAATCCGTGGGTTCGCCTCGCACCGGCTCCCCGGTGCCGGCGTCGTCGACCGCGATGCGCACGACGCCACCCTTCTGCGCGACCGAGAGGCGGAACGCGGAACCGGCGTGGCGGACGGCGTTGCTGGCGAGCTCGGACGCGAGCAGCAGTGCGTCGTGCACGACCGCGCTCGCGCCGAGCTCGTGGAGCTCCGCCCGCACGAACCGCCGAGCCGCCCGCACCGCGGACGGCACCGGTAGGAAGACCTCCGAGGAGGCCGCCGGCTCGACCGCCGGCGACGGGGTCGGTCCGTAGCTGCGGGGGGCCAGCACCGCCGAGTGCCGGTCGCAGACCTGCGTGGCCGCGGCGACGCCGCCGCCGGCGAGGGCGGCGAGCGGGTACCCGCACAGGAGCGAGAACTCGTGGGTGGCCGCCAGCTCGTTCCAGAGCGACTCCAGCTCGATCGCGGCGGCGACCGCACCGTCGTCCCACAGCAGTGCCACCATCTCGCCGAAGACCCGCACGCCTCGCTCGTCGAGGTCGCCGGCTCCGGCCCGTTCGATGATCCCGCCCACCGCGGCCACGAACCGGCTGCGGTCGGGCCGGCCCTCGACCATGAACGCCGCCAGCGTGTCGGCGGCGTCGAGGCTGATGTAGTCGCCGGCGGCGCGCCGGTCGTCGCCGCTGATGCCCTCGGCGAGGAGGCCGGCGTCGATGGCAGCCAGGTGCGCCGGCGTGGCCACGACGAGGAGCGCCTCGTTCGCCCGCACGCCGTCGACCAGGAACCGCACGACGTCGGCCACGAGGTGCTCGTGCTCGTCGTAGAAGCTCACGGCGTGGTCGTGGGGTTGCCGGGGCGGGCCGTAAGGAGCCGGCCCGGGGTGCGGCCGGGCTCCCGGCGAAGCCGGGGTCGAGCGTTGCGAGGGCGACGTCGCGGCCGACATGGCGTTGCCGATCAGCCCGACCGGTCGCCCAGGTCGATGTCGAGAGGCCGGCGCAGCGAGGACGCGCCGCGTGACCACGAGCCCAGCAGGTGCTCGGCGAAGCGGCGCTCCACGGCGCCGAGCGCCCGGGCGCCGAAGACGACCTCGCCCCCGAGCAACGGCTCGTCCCGAGCCAGCGCCACGGCCATGTGGTCGCGGCCGACGACCTGGTGGTGGGCGTCGGCGACGACGTGCGCCTCGTAGAAGTACGCCGCCCGCGGATCGACGCCGAGGCGCAGGATCGCGTCGCGGTAGCGGCCCATCGGCGCGACCGAGCACATCTCGAACAGGGCCAGGTGGCCGACGAGCGCGCCCCGCCAGCGGCGGTGCAGGCCGAAGAGGCTGATCAGGTTGCCGGTCGTCAGCGTGACGCCGGGCACGCGGTCGAGGTAGGCGCCGTAACGGTCGTCGAGGCCGAGGTGGCGCATCGTCTCGGCGAAGAGGGTCGAGTGGACCTCGGCCGGGTCGCCGTCGCCGTACTCGCCCCGCTGGATCTCGACCATCGCCGCCTTGGGCCCCCCGGTGAGGCGGGGGATGCCCCAGGTGTGCGGGTCGGCTTCCTTCAGCTGGTAGATCGAGCGGTGGGCGGCGAACTCCCGCAGGTGGAGGAGCGTGCCCTCGTCGGCCATCCACGCCGACAGGGATGGCCCGCCGCCCGACGTCGCCAGCTCGTCGAGCGCGGCGCCGACCTCGGCCGCGTCGAGGCCGATCGGCGGCGGGCCGACAAGGTCGACGAGGCGACCCTCGAGCTCGGTCTCGAGGACGCGGCGGGCGGCGAGGAGGCTCGGCTCCCACTCCCAGCGCTCGTCCACCTCCTGGAAGCCGCTGTAGTGCAGCTCGTAGAGGATGTGGAGGGCGAGGGCCGTGTCGTCGCCGTCGAGCGGGTCGTCGCCGGGATCGGCAGCAGGGAGCTCCCCCAACTCGTGGCTACGCCGCCGGAGGCGGGCGACGAGGTGCTCCGACCGGGGCCCACAGGGCGCGGGGAGCGTCTGGCGGTGCGGCTCCCCGAGGGGGAGGAGCTCACGATCGGGCGAAACGAGCGACATGTCCCGTCCCCGCTACCCCACGCAAGTATGCGGAAACGTCACGTTTCGGCCCAAGGTGATGTTCGCGGTGTGCGCTGCCGATCTCGCCCGTCAGCCGTCGGCGGGCGCGGGGTGGGGCTCGCGGGTGCGGTAGTCGCCGAACGGCTCGTCGCGCTCCTGGAGCGCCTTCGTCAGGCCCTTCGACCGCATCTCCTCGATGAAGGCGACGAAGCTCGGCTGCTTCGTGCCCAGCGCGCAGAGCTCGGTGCCGTTGCGGATGGATGCCCGCAGGCCCATCGTGTCCATGGCCCGGTGCACCGTTCGCTTGTTCAGCTGCACGATGTCGGACGGGATCAACGCCACGCGCTGGGCGACGTCGAGCACGCCGGCCTCGAGCTCGTCCTGCGGGAACGCCCGGTTGGCCCACCCGAGGCGCACGGCCTCGAGGCCGGAGATCGAGTCGCCGGTGACCATCATCTCCATGGCCGCCCGCATCCCGAGGAACCAGGCGTGGAACTGCATGTCCGGCACGCCGAAGCGCACCGCCGGGTAGCCCATCTGGGCGTCCTCGGCCACGTAGACGAGGTCGCAGCCCGTGGCCAGCTCGCTGCCGCCGGCCAGGCAGTACCCGTGGACCTGGGCGATGACCGGCTTGGCCAGGTCCCAGATGCCCATCCACGTCTCGGTGACGTGCCTCGGCCAGTGGCCCTCGCCCCCGGCGGTGAAGTGCGGCATGTCCAGCCCCTCGTTGCCGCCGCCGAGGTCATAGCCCGCCGAGAAGCAGGTGCCGGCACCGCGCACGATCGACACCCGCACCTCGTCGTCCAGGTCCGCGTCTTGGAGCGCTTCGATCAGCTCGCCTCGCAGCTGGTGGTTCAGTGCGTTGCGCTTGTCCGGGCGGTTGAGGGTGATGCGGCGGACTCTCGGGGCCGGCTCGTCGACGAGGATCACGCTCGGACGCTTCGCCGGATCGGTCACTTGATCGCCCGCGTGTCCATGTCGGCTGAGAGCCGCTCGAGTTGTTTGTCGGGCACCGAGTCGATCGGGGTGGCGACCTCGGCAACGGCCGGCCCGAGCGTGGCAGCGAGGGGTGCCAGCGCATCGAGGTCGAAGCCGTACAG
>JACDCH010000213.1 GCA_013694495.1 Acidimicrobiia bacterium
GACTCATAGTGTCGATTGCTGCCCCCGATTCGGTGGGTTCGCGGCGGTGGAGGAGGGGTCAGGCGTCGGCGTAGATGTCGATGAGGCCGTCGGGCAGGGGGGCGCGGCCGGTGGCGGCCATGACCCAGGCGACCTGCTCGTCGGGGGTCGAGGGGACCTCGCCGTCCCAGCCGCGCTTGCGCAGCTCGAAGCCGACGTGCGAGACGGCGCCGGGGAGGTGCGAGCCGACGTCGACCGGGTGGCCGATCGCGGCCCGGATGTCCTCGGCGTGCAGCCAGTTGTCGTACCAGAGCGCTTCGACGCCGTCGCCGAGCGTGCCCTCGAACCCGCCGGGCGCCGGGCCGGCCCAACCCTCGTCGTCGAACATCGGGAGCAGACCCGCGGCGGCCTTGGCCACCTCGGCGCACTCGTCGGCCAGTTCGGCCGGGGAGCGACCGGCCCGCTCGTCGACCTCGCGCTTCGTCACCTCGGGCGTGCCGAGCGCGTCGAACCGGCCGGCGGCGACGTCGGCCATCCCGCCGATCACGTGGCGGGCCACGTCGCCCACCGTCCAGCCCTCGCAGCGGCTCGGCGTCGACCACTGCTCTTCGTCGAGCGGCCGGACCAGGTCCTCGAAGTCGGCGAGCGACGCCAGCAGACCGTCCGTCACCTGTGCACGCGGAAGCGCCATGCTCTTCCCCCTCTGTCGTGGTGCCGCACGACACTTGCGTGCAGCCTGCATGCATGTATCTCATGGAGGGTGATGACGGTCAAGGTCGTGCAGGGTGACGACGGTCACGCCGTCCGGCGCACGCAGGCCGAGCGACGGGCGTCCACCCGGGCCGCGCTGCTGGCCGCCGCCCGTGAGCTCTTCGCCGCCAAGGGGTTCGCCGGCGCCGGGCGCGAGGAGATCGTCGAACGGGCGGGGGTCACCCGCGGCGCCATGTACCACCACTTCGCGTCGAAGGAGGCGCTGTTCCAGGCCGTCTACGAGGCGTGCGAGGAGGACGTGCTCGGGCGGGTCGTCATCGCGGCGGCGGCCGGGGGCGACCCGAAGGAGATGCTGCGGTTGGGGTCGCTGGCGTACCTCGACGTCGCCGCCGCCGAGGACGTCCGGCGCATCTGCCTGATCGACGCGCCGGCGGTGCTGCCCACCGAGCTCCGGCGCGAGCTGTCCGAGCGGTTCGGCCTCGGGGTCATCCGCGACGCCCTGACCGAGTGCATGGAGGCCGGACTCATCGGCGAGCAGCCGGTCGATCCGCTCGCCCACCTGCTGCTGGCCATGCTGCTCGAGGCGGCCACGCTGGTCGCCGAAGGAGCCGACCGGGTTGCCGTCGGCGCCGTCCTCGACCACGTCCTGGACTCCTTGTGACCGCCGGCCACTGCCAGCTCTGCGACGCCGAGAAGCTCACGGAGTGGTTCCACGAGGACGACGAGTGCTGGATCGCGGCGTGCACGATCTGTGCCGTACCGATGGTGGTGTGGAAGCGCCACGACCCCGGTCCGCCGGAGGAGGTGCTGGCCCGCCTGCACGCCAAGCTCACGACCGTCGTGCAGGCGCACTTCACGTTCGACCACTACGTCGACGACGACATGCGCCGCATCCCCGACCACTACCACGCTCACGCCCGACCGGTGGGCGGCTTCTTCGGCCACGGCCTGCCCCGGCGCTGACCGCCCTCCTCGAGTCCGCCGTCGGTTCGCCGGCGGCGCGTCAGGTGGTCTCGGGGAGGGCGACGAGCACGTCGGCCTCCTCCTCGGACGCCATCGGGCCGTAGTGCAGCACGAGGGCACCGCCCTGCGCGCAGGCGGGGCACCGCACCGCGTAGACCGCCAACGTGTCCGCCGGATCGGACGCGCCCTCGAGGCGCCGGAGCTCGCCGATCTCGAGATCGGCGGCGGCCATCACGTGCCCGCAGGCCCGCCACCGCACCTGGCCGCCGGCGACGGCGTAGATCTCGTCGTCGTAGCCCTTGGCCGCCAGGTCGGCGAGGATGCCGGTCAGGTTGTCGTTGTCCGAGGGGGCGCCGGGAACGACGTCGTCGTGGTCAGCGGTCTCGGGTTCACCGGGCACCCGACCCCGGTGCCCGTTGGTGTCCTCGATCATCCCGTTTGCCGAAACGACGGTCCCGCCGCGGTCATCCCGACGTCGGCGTCGGCCGCGAGAATGGCGGCATCGCCGTCCGCCGCCGACCGCTCGAGCCGCCGCCGATCACGCCCCTCGAGGCGTTCGAGCGGGCCGACGAGTGGCAGCGGGCCGCGCTCCTGCTGGCGCTCGTGATGGTGCCCGGGGCCACGG
>JACDCH010000223.1 GCA_013694495.1 Acidimicrobiia bacterium
CGGCGGCGCCGGCCGTCACCGCCGCCCCGGCCACGACCGCACCGCCTGCGCCGCCCACCTCGAACCCCGAGGACTGCGCCGCGGCGGGTGAGGATCCCGGCGGGCAGCAGCCGGGCCGCCCCGCGGAAGCGGTCTACGACGCCTTCGTGCGCAGCGACCCGGGCTGCGCCCAGCCGCTGATGACCGCGGAGGCACTGGACGCGCTCTTCAGCCGGCCGCCCCAGGAGCGGGACTTCCAGGGCTGCACGGAGACCGGGGGCGGCGGCGCCGACTGCGTCTTCTTCACCCCGGGCGAGAGCACCTCGGCCATCCACCTGTTCATGGAGCTGACGGCCGAAGGCCGCTGGGTGGTCACCCAGG
The DNA here is from genome assembly GCA_013694495.1 of Acidimicrobiia bacterium. Taxonomy (GTDB): domain Bacteria; phylum Actinomycetota; class Acidimicrobiia; order Acidimicrobiales; family JACDCH01; genus JACDCH01. The sequence goes on from JACDCH010000223.1 coordinate 361, forward strand.
TCCAGGAGACCGAGGGCTGAGCACCCCTGACCGCGGCCGGCTCCGCCGGATGCCGGTCGGACGAGCGCTGCGCCGGGGAGGTGGCTCAGCCGCCCTCGCGGCGCCGGTGCTCGGCCGCCATCCACGTCGCCGCCGTGGCCTCCTCGTCGGGTTCGAGGGGGCGCATGGCGAGGTCGAGGGCGGCCCACGTGGCGGCGGCGCGGGGGTAGAAGAGCACAGGGACGACGAGGGCGATGCCGACGCAGGCCACGAGGATCGGCCAGATGGCGCCGGAGGCGTCGGTAATCGAGCGCCACAGCACCCAGGCCATCACCGCCAGCCACAGGACGGCCAGCGTCACGCTGAAGTTCACGAGGAACACGCCGGTGACGAAGCCCTCCTCCCGGGAGAACTGGAAGCCGCACGTGGGGCACCGGGGCTGCAGCTTGAAGTAGCCGGCGAAGATGCCCTGGGCGCCGCAGCGGGCGCAGCGCTTCCGCAGGCCCCGGCCGACCCTCACGAGCGGCCCGACCCGCTCCATCGACTGCGGCACCGCCGGGAGGCTACGGCGGCGCGGTGGTCGTCTGGTCGCCGAGGGCGTGGAAGCGGCCGGCCCGGGTGCCGACGAAGATGCGCCCGTCCCACACGGCCGGGGTCGACTCGATGCAGCCGCCGAGCTCGACGGTCCACAGCTCCGGGGGCAGCACCCGCGGGTCGGACACGTCATAGCCGTGGAGGAACCCGTTGCAGTCGCCCTGGATCATCACGTCGTCGACGACGACCGTCGACTGCCACGTGGGGCCGGGCAGCTCGAACTGCCACAGCTGCTCGCCCGTGGCCATGTCCCAGCCCCGCACCCGGCCGGCGTCGTCGGGCACGATCACGACACCGTCGTGGAGGGCCGGCGTGGCCCAGAACCCGCCGGGCCGGTGGTCCATGTTCGGGACCGACCACACGAGCGGCGCCTCCGGGCGGCGGGGGTCGAGCTTCATCAGCTGGCCGACCTCGGCGCTGCGGGCGTTGAACCGCTCGTACTCGCTGGCGACGTAGAGGAAGCCCTCCTCATCGATCACGACCGAGGCGTCCGTGTCGTCACCCGTCCAGAACCGGAACACCTGGGTGGGTTCGACGCCGTCGGCGAGGCCGGCGACGTCCCAACCCTGCACGAGGCCGCCGGAGTTGGCGAAGTACACGACCTCGTCGTGGATGGCCACGGAGCCCTCGATCGACACGTCGTTGTCGCCGATCCCGGCCAGGAGGTCCTGGTCCCAGCCGGGGGTGTTGAAGACCAGCTGGGGATCGACCTGGACGAGCCCGTCGGCGCCCATCGACCGGTTCAGCTTCACGATGTGGAACTGGGAATTCTCGCCCCCCTCGAACAGGTAGTCGTCAATCACGAGGCCGGCGCCGTCCCAGTCGTTGTTCCACAACGTCGGCGACACGGCGTCGGCGCTCAGTGACCACAGCTCGGTCGGTTCGGGTCGGTCGATGGCGATGACGTGGTACTCGTTGTCCCGGGAGCCCGAGTAGACGAGGGGGAAGCCGTCGGGGTCGACGGTGACCGAGCCCTTGATGATGTCGCCAGTCGGGAAGGGCGGGAGGATGTCCTCGCCGGTGTGGAAGTCGACGAAGTGCACGGCGCGGTCGTAGGCGCCGAACACCACCCACGTCCGGCCGTCGCGCTCGAACACCGAGGGCTGGCCGGTCCACCCCGACCCGCACCACGTCCTCGTCTCGGACCCGACCGACGACTCGGCGCACATGCCGCCCGACGTGCCGGGGTAGCTCCACAGCTCCACCGGCGCCTCGGGCACGGGGCCCTGGCCGTAGTAGCTCCGGGTCGCGCTGCCCCGGAACGTGAGGAGGCCGGGGGTGGCGAAGCCCGACTGCGGCCCCGGATCGGGCGCGGCGGTGGTGGGCGTCGTCGTGGTCGCCTGCCCCCCGTCGTCTGCCGGCCCGTCCGCGGGCTGTTCGACCGCACCGCCGGTGCCGGGCCCCACCGCCGTGGTGCCGTCGTCGCCCCGGGACAGAACCGCTGCCGTGACCAGGCCCCCGAGGATGAGGACGGCGAGCACGGCCAGCGTGGTTCGGCGGCGTCTCGGCGTGGGAGCAGCGTGCGAAGGCAAAGCCGTGCGAGCCTAGTGAGCTGGTGGAACGGGGCAGCGGTCGGTTCGGGGCTGGGGCGGCGGCGATCGCCTTCAGCGCGGCCGCGCTCGTGGCCGCGGCGGTGGTCTTGGTGTTCCACCCCTTCGACCCGGCTGCCCCCCGCTCGGTGGGGACGACGTCCATCCCCTCCGGCCCGACCACGGGCTCCGGCAACGAGATCGCCCCGCCGCAGCCGCCGGCACCGACGGACCGCCTGGTCGCCGAAGCGGTCGGCGAGGACCTCGAGGTGTTCGACGCCCCAGGAGCGACCGTCCCGTCCCGGGTCCTGCGCCGAGCCGACGAGGCCAGCGGGCACCTCGTGCTCCTCGTCCGCACCCCGCCCCGGGACGACGGCTGGCTCGAGGTCGAGCTGGCGGTGCGGCCCAACGGCAGCCTCGGTTGGGTGCGCAGCGACGACGTCTCCCTCGCCACCACGCCCTTCCGCATCGAGATCCGCCTCGGCGCCCACTCGCTGCGGGTGTTGGAGGGCGACGACGTGGTCGTCGAGGCCCCGCTCGGCATCGGTGCCGAGGCGCCGCCGCTGCCCGGGGACTACTTCCTACGGGAGCTCCTGGCGCCCGACGAGCCCTTCGGCGACTACGGACCCCTGGCCTACGCCCTGTCGGGCTACGCCCTCAGCCCCACGTCGGTGCTCGGCGGCGACGGGCGCCTCGCCCTGCACGGCACGAGCAACCCCACCGACCTCCTGGTCGACGGCGGTCCGGGTTCTCTGCGCGTGACCAACGACGTCATCACCTACCTCGCCCGCACCGTGGGTCCGCCGCTGGGCACGCCGGTAACCATCATCCCGTGACCAGCGGTTTCGCGGTCAGGGACGGAGTTGGGTCAGCTGTGGGCGTGGGGCCGGATCGGCGGGTGGACCAGCGCGGGACGCGGGCGGGAGTCGCCCGTGTTCGCCGCACGACGGCCGCTCCCGAGGATCCCGCCAGCTGCCAGGGCCACGGGCACGGAGACACCGGCCCAGGCAGCGAGGACGATCCAAAGGTTCACGGGACCAACTGTTCCCCACTGTCGCCCGATCAACCATCACCTGAACGGACCATTTCCTGGTGCCGATCGGGGGATGTCACGGTGGGCTCCGGTCGACGCCGCCCCGTTGCGGCTACCCGGCGAGGCCCTCCGCCACCAGCCGGTCGAGCCGCAGTTCGGGCTGGTCCGCTTCGACCCGAGCCAGCCAGTAGGGGCTCTCGAACAACGCCAGCCAGGCGCCATCAGCCCGTTGCAGCACCCGCACGCCGGACATCGCCCGCAGCGCCGGGGCCGAGGTGTCGTCAGTGAGCCGGGCCACCTTGTAGTTGTTCGGGGCCAGCTCGACGGGGGCGCCGAACTCCTGCTCGAGGCGGTGGACAGCCACTTCGAACTGCATCTGGCCCACGGCGGCCAGCATCGGGGCCTGGTCGCCGAGGTCCGGGTCGCGCAGGACCTGGACCACGCCCTCCTCGTCGAGCTGGCGGATCCCGGAGCGGAACTGCTTGAACCGGGACGTGTCGCGGGCTCGGATCGTGGCGAAGAGCTCCGGCGCGAAGCTCGGGATGCCCGCGAACTCGACCGGAGGGTCGGCGTAGAGGGTGTCGCCGACCTTGACGTCGGTGGCGTTGACGAGGCCGACGACGTCGCCCGGGAAGGCCTCGTCGATCGTCTCGCGCTCCTGGCCGAACACGGAGTGGGCGTACTTCGTGCCGAACGGCTTGCCGGTGGGGCCGTGGGTCACGACCATGCCCCGCTCGAAGCGGCCCGAGCACACCCGCACGAAGGCGATCCGGTCTCGGTGGGACGGGTCCATGTTGGCCTGGACCTTGAACACGAAGGCCGAGAACGGGTCGTCGAGCGGTCGGTCGGCGCCGTCGGCGGCCGGACGGGCGGTCGGCGAGGGCGCGAGGTCGACGACGCCGTCGAGGAGCAGGCGGACGCCGTAGTTCGTCAGCGCCGAGCCGAAGAACACCGGGGTCGACTCGCCCGAGCGGAACGTCTCGGGGTCGACGTCGGCGCCCACCGCGTCGAGCAGCTGGAGCTCCTCGTCGGCGGTGGTGCCGTCGCGACCCTCGGCGAGCAGGTCGGTGAGGTCGAGCTGCTCCTCCCCCGCCTCGCCTGCGCCGCGGGCGACCCGGGTGAAACGGACGTAGGCGTCGTCGCGCCGGTCGACGAGCCCGAGGAAGGACTCCGCCGAGCCGACCGGCCATGTGACCGGGGTGGGGACGAGGCGGAGCTGCGACTCGACCTCGTCGAGCAGCTCGAGCGGGGGGCGGCCGGGCCGGTCCCACTTGTTGATGAACGTGATGAGCGGGACGCCCCGGTCGCGGCACACCTCGAACAGCTTGCGGGTCTGGGGCTCGATGCCCTTGGCTCCGTCGAGCACCATCACTGCGGCGTCGGCGGCGGCGAGGACGCGGTAGGTGTCCTCGGAGAAGTCCCGGTGGCCGGGCGTGTCGAGCAGGTTGAGCACGTGGTCGCGGTACGGGAACTGCAGCACGGTGGAGGTGATGGAGATGCCCCGCTTCTGCTCCATCTCCATCCAGTCAGACCGGACGCGGCGGCGCTCGCCCCGGGCCTTGACCGCGCCAGCCTCCTGCACGGCGCCGCCGTAGAGCAGGAACTTCTCCGTGAGCGTGGTCTTGCCGGCGTCGGGGTGGCTGATGATCGCGAAGGTGCGGCGGCGCGCCGCCTCGGCCCGGATGTCCATCAGGCCGGGGTGAACGAGACGAGGTCGGTCGTGGTGTCGCTGACGACGCGGAAGGCCTGGTAGGTCAGGTCGGTCACCTGATGGGTCCGGACGCTCGTGCGCCGCGCGGGATCGAACCAGCCCGTGAGCTGCACGGTGCCGGTGAGCTCGCCCGCGAACGTGATCGTGGTGTCCATGACCGGCGCGTCGACGGTGCCGCCGGCGACGTCGATGCGCTCCGGGGCCCGGACGGTGGTCGACTGGGTCACCGTCGTGCGGCCGCCGCTCTCGCTCAGCTGCCACTGCCAGCTGTCGCCGGCGACGAGCGGCAGGCGGGCGAAGAGCACGGGCGGCTCGGCGACGAAGTGGTACTCGAGGACCCCGGGGAACACGACGTCGAGGCGCAGCAGCTGCACCTGGTCGCCGAGGTAGCGGAGGTCGGTGGTCTGGCCCGACACCTCGGACTGGCGGACGTCGGTGTCGTTCAGGTGTTCGACTGTGCGGGTCGAGTCCTCGTCGAGCGGCTCGGGTGCGACCTGGAGGGGGAGCACCTGGGCCGTCCCGGTGGTCCGGAGCCGGTACGCCCCTGCGGCCGGGAGGTCGG
>JACDCH010000244.1 GCA_013694495.1 Acidimicrobiia bacterium
GGCGGCCGCGCTGGCCGCCGCCGCCGCCGTCGGGCTCGCCGACCTTCCCGACCTCCCGGCCGACCTGCTCCTGACCGCGCAGGAGGCGGTGACCGCCACCCGGGGCGGGCTCCTCCGCAAGGGCGCGATGCTCCCCTTCCAACCGGTCGTCGACGGCGTCGTGCTCGACCGCCAACCCCTCGACGCCGTCGCCGACGGGTCGGCGGCGGGCGTGGCCCTGCTCACCGGCACGACCGCCGAGGAGTTCACGCTCTTCACCGCGCTGTCGGGGCGCGACCCGCTCGACGACGCCGGCCTGCGGAAGGCGGTCGGCCACCTCGTCGACGAGGAGCGGGTCGACGAGGTGCTCGAGGTGTACCGGGCCGAGCACCCCGGCGCCTCGCTCGACGCCCTGGCCACCGCGGTGGCCACCGACTACGTGTTCCGGGCGCCCGCCGAGCGCCTGCTCCAGGCCCAGCACCCGCACGGCGACACGTGGAGCTACCGGTTCACCTACCGCACCCCCGCCTTCGGCGGGGTGCTCGGCGCCTGCCACGCCCTCGATGTGCCGTTCACGTTCGACGTCGTCGAGCACCCCGGCTCGACGATGTTCGTGGGCGACGCCAACGACGAGGCCCTGGCCCTGGCGGCCGGCATGCGCAGCGCGTGGGCCGGCTTCGCCCGCATCGGCGAGCCCGCCGGCGAGGGCCTGCCCACCTGGCCGGCGTGGGACCCCGAGCGGCGGGCCACGATGGACCTCGGGCCGAAGCCCGAGGTCGTCGACGATCCCCTACCGAGGACCCGTCAGGTCTGGACCTGAACCGGCCGGCTTCGCCTTCTTCGGCTTCTTGGCGGCGAGCCCGCCGGGCTCGAGGTCCTTGGGCCGGATGACCTGCTTGCCGGCCGGCTTGCTCTTCGGCGCGCCGGCGAGCTTGCTGCCCTCGGCCCCGACCTTGTCGGTGGCCTCCTTGGCCTTGGCGACGGCCGTGTCGATCGTGGAGCTGTGCTTGCCCCCGGTCTTCTGGTCGATGAGGTCACCGACCTTGTCGAGGGCGCCGTCGACCTTGTCCTCGTGCTCGTGCACGAGCTCCTTGGCCTTGTCGGCCAGGCCCTTGGCCTTGTCCATGAAATTGTCAGCCACCGTCCGAACGTAGACCGGCCCGACCGGCATCGGACCGCAGGCCGCGGCGCGTCGTGTCAGCGCGCCGCGACCGGAGCGAGAGCCGCCAAGCGAGCGGCGGCGCGAGCAAGCGGCTCAGTGGCAGATGACGCTGCGGATGACCTCGCCGGCCTCCATGGCGCGGAAGGCGTCGTTGACCTGGTCGAGGCTGATCCGGCTCGAGACCATGGCGCCGACGTCGAGGCGGCCGGTCTCGACCAGGCCCACGAAGCGGGGGAAGTCGCGGCGGACCTGGGCCGACCCGTACATGCACCCGAGCGTCCGCTTCTCGTCGGCGAACAGGCCGAAGGCCGGGAACGTGACCGTGGCGTCGAAGCGGTTCATGCCGACGATGACGACGGTGCCGCCCCGGCGGGCCGTGCCGTAGGCCTGCAGGATCGTCTCGGGCAGGCCGATGACCTCGAACGCGTAGTCGGCGCCGCGGCCACCGGTGGCGGCCTGCACCTGGGCGATCGGGTCGCCCGCGCTCGGGTCGATGAGGTCGGTGGCGCCGAGCGCCTCGGCCGACTTGCGCTTCATCTCCACCGGGTCGATGGCGAAGATGCGACCGGCGCCGGCGATGCGGGCGCCCTGGATCACGGCCTGGCCCACGCCGCCGCACCCGATGACGGCCACGGACGAGCCGGGCTGCACCTTGGCGGTGTTGAGGGCGGCGCCGACGCCGGTGGTGACGCCGCACCCGATGAGGGCGAGCTGCTCGGCCGGCAGGTCGGTCTCGACCTTCACGACCATCGCCTCGTGGGTGACCATCTCGTCGGTGAACGTGCCGAGGCCGGTCATGCCGAGCACGCCGCTGCCGTCGGCCCGCAGGCCGCGCACGACGAACATCGTCTCGCCCGACATCTCGCACAGGTTCGACTGGTCGTGCAGGCAGTACCAGCAGTTGCCGCAGGCGGGCACGAACGAGCAGATGACCTTGTCGCCCACCTTCACCCGACTGACGGCGTCGCCGACCTCGAGGATCGTGCCAGCGCCCTCGTGGCCGAGGATGATCGGCGGCGGGAAGGGCACACCGCCCTTCTGCACGGTGAGGTCGGAGTGGCACACGCCGCTGGCGTCGATCCGCATCCGCACGTCGTTCGGGCCGAGGTCGGGGGAGGTGAGCTCCTCGATCTCGAGCGGCTGCTCATAGGCGTTCAGGACTGCGGCTCTCATGCTCCACCCTTCGGGTCACGGGACGGCTGCGAACCGTAGTTCGCTACGGTCGCCGCATGGATGCTGCCGCCCTGGCCGATCGGGTGCACGGGGCGTGGGACGCCGACGTCCTGCCCTCGCTCGAGGCCTACATCGCCATCCCCGCCCTCTCGCCGGCCTTCGACGCCGACTGGCGCACGACCGGGCACCTCGCCACCGCCACCGAACACATCCGGGCCTGGTGCGCGGCCCGTTCCATCAGGGGCCTCACCGTCACCGTTCACGAGCTCGACGGCCGCACGCCGGTGATCATCTGCGACGTGCCCCCCTTCGGTGGGGCGCCCGACGACGACACCGTCCTGCTCTACGGCCACCTCGACAAGCAGCCGCCGATGGAGGGCTGGATCGACGGGCTGGGGCCGTGGACGCCGGTCCGGCGCGGCCCCCGCCTCTACGGCCGGGGCGGGGCCGACGACGGCTACAGCGCGTACGCCGCCCTCACGGCCATCGAGGGCGTGCAGCGCGCCGGCGGCGCCCATGCTCGCTGCGTCGTGCTCATCGAGGCGAGCGAGGAGTCGGGCAGCCCCGACCTCCCCGACTACATCGAGCGCTTCGTCGCCACCGGCGTGCTCCCCGACCCGTCGCTCGTCGTCTGCCTCGACTCCGGAGCCGGCAGCTACGACCGGCTGTGGCTCACCACCTCGCTGCGGGGCCTGGTCGGGCTCACGATCACCGTCGAGGTGCTGGCCGACGGCGTCCACTCGGGCAGCGCCGGCGGCGTCGTCCCCTCGTCGTTCCGGATCCTGCGGACGCTGCTCGATCGGATCGAGGACGCGGCCACGGGCCGGGTCCTACTGCCCGAGCTGCACGCCGAGGTGCCGGACGACCGGGTGGCCGAGATCGAGGTCAGCGCGCCGCAGATGGGCGAGGAAGCGGGCGGCGTGTTCCCCTGGGTCGAGGGAGTGCGGCCGCAGGCGGGCGACGACCCCGTCGCCCTGCTCCGGGCCCGCACGTGGGAGCCGTCGATCGCCTACGTCGGGATGGACGGCATGCCGGCCACCGCCATCGCCGGCAACGTGCTGCGGCCCCGGACGACGCTCGGCCTGGCGGTGCGGTTGCCGCCCACCGTCGACGCTGAGGTCGCCGCCGCCGCCCTCGAGCGCGTGCTCACCGCCGACCCCCCGTTCGGCGCCCGGGTCACCGTCGCCCGCCACGGCATCGGCCACGGCTGGAACGCGGCACCGTTCGAGCCGTGGCTGCAGGCCGCCGCCGAGGAGGCGTCGCAGTCCGAGTTCGGCCGGTCGTGGGCCACGCTCGGCGAGGGCGGGTCGATCCCGTTCATGGCCATGCTCGGCCAGCGCTTCCCCGCCGCCCAGTTCGCGGTCACCGGCGCCCTCGGGCCCGAGAACGGCGCCCACGGGCCGAACGAGTTCCTCCACGTCCCCTGCGCGACCTCCGTGTCGGTCTGCATCGGCCACCTGCTCGACGCCCACGCCCGCCGATGACCGCGCTCGCGGTCACGCGCCGCGACGTGGAGCAGGCCGCGGCCGCCATCGCCGGCGCGGTGGGCCGCACGCCGGCGTTGGTGTCTGAGACGCTCTCGGAGATCCTCGGGTGCCACGTGGTCCTGAAGTTCGAGAACCTCCAGTTCACCGCCTCGTACAAGGAGCGGGGGGCGCGCAACCGGCTCCTCGCCCTCAGCGCCGGCGAGCGGGCGGGCGGGGTGGTGGCCGTGTCGGCCGGCAACCACGCGCAGGCGGTGGCCCGCCATGCCGCCCTCCTCGGCATCAGCGCGACGATCGTGATGCCCACCACGACGCCGTTCGTGAAGGTGGCCCGCACCCGGCACCTCGGCGCCACCGTCGAGCTGGCCGGCACCGACCTGGTGCAGGCGATGGCCCGGGGGCGCCAGCTCGAAGCGGCGGGCGCCACGTTCGTGCACCCCTACGACGACCCGCTCGTGGTGGCC
>JACDCH010000247.1 GCA_013694495.1 Acidimicrobiia bacterium
GGGTGACGCCGTCAGCGCGGCGACGCTCCTCGGGCCCGAGTCCCGGGAGTACATCGAATCGCTGGGCGCCGACGTCGAGGGGATGCTGCTCGAGGCCCAGGAGGGCATCGGCACCTGGCCCGACGCCACCGACCGCTCCTCCGAGGAGCTGTTCATCGGCGAGTTCGACTTCGGGCAGCTCTACCTCGTGCTGCTGCGCGGCACCGTCGAGGTCGAGGGCGAAGTCGAGGAGCGCACCGAGGCCTTCCCCGTCGTCGACGACGGCAGCGGCTACCTCGTCGAGTGGATGGGCTTCGACCCCGAGCTCGGCGGCCGGGCTGAGTTCGCCTCGCCCGGCGAAGCCGATGGCCTGGCGGACGTGCCGTCCGACGGGTTGATCGAGGTGTTCTTCCCGCTGGACGGGATCGTGACGTTCGTGCTCGACGGCGAGATCGTCCGGACCATCGGCACGCAGCCGGTGGGAGCGAACGGGGAACCCTACGCGAAGTACGAACCGACCGACGGGTTCGAGATCGGCGAGCACGACCTGGTCGTGCTCTTCGCGTCGGACCGGGCCGTGTTCGCCAGCTCCGTCGAGCTCACCGTCGTCGAACCCTGAGCCAGCGGGCCGTACGCGCTTTGCGGTCCGGTGCGCCGCAGGCGAGGCTTGTGTCGATGTCAGAACCGTGGGCGCCGTCCTCCTGGCGGTCGAGGCCGTCCGTGCAGCAGCCCACGTGGCCCGACGACGCCGAGTTCGAGCTCGTCCAGAAGCAGCTGGCCGCGGAGCCGCCGCTGGTGTTCCCGGGCGAGGCCCGCCACCTGCTCGACCAGCTCGGCACCGTGGCCCGGGGCGAGGCGTTCCTCCTGCAGGCCGGCGACTGCGCTGAGTCGATGGACGCGTTCAGCGCCGACGTCGTTCGGGACAAGCTCAAGATCATCCTGCAGATGGCGGTGGTCCTCACCTACTCGGCGGGCGTGCCGTCGGTGAAGGTGGGCCGCATCGCCGGCCAGTTCGCCAAGCCCCGCTCAGCCCCCATGGAAGTGGTCGACGGCGTCGAGCTGCCCGCCTTCCGGGGCCACATCGTCAACGACATCGGCTTCGACGAGCGAGCCCGCACGCCCGACCCGCAGCGCCTCCTTCGGGCCTACCACCAGAGCTCGGCCACGCTGAACCTCGTGCGCAGCTTGACCCGGGGCGGATTTTCAGACCTGTCCCAGGTCCACCAGTGGAACAACGACTTCGTCGGCAGCTCGGCCGAGGGCCGGCGCTACGAGCAGCTCGCGGCCGAGATCGACCGGGCGCTGCGGTTCATGAAGGCCTGCGGGTTCGACATCGAGTCGGCCCCGAACCTGCACGAGGTCGACTTCTTCACGAGCCACGAGGCCCTCATCCTCGGCTACGAGGAGGCCCTCACCCGCCAGGACCGCCTCACGGGTCGCTGGTACGACTTGTCGGCGCACCTGCTGTGGATCGGCGAGCGCACCCGCCAGATCGACGGCGCCCACGTCGAGTTCTTCAGTGGGATCGCCAACCCGGTCGGGTGCAAGATCGGCCCCACCACGACGCCCGACGAGGCGGTGGACTTGTGCGAGCGCCTCGACCCCGACCGTCAGCCCGGCCGCCTCACGCTCGTGTCCCGCATGGGCCGCGACAAGGTGCGCGACGTCCTGCCCTCGCTCCTGACGGCGGTCCGCGATGCCGGCCACCCCGTCGTCTGGGCCTGCGACCCGATGCACGGCAACACGTTCAGCTCGGCCACCGGGCGCAAGACGCGCCACTTCGAGCACATCGTCGACGAGGTCGCCGGGTTCTTCGAGGCCCACCGGTCGGTCGGCACCTGGCCCGGCGGTCTCCACATCGAGCTCACCGGCGAGGACGTGACCGAGTGCCTCGGCGGTTCCTCGGCCCTGGTCGACGCCGACCTCGACAGCCGCTACGAGACGATGTGCGACCCCCGCCTCAACGCCCGCCAGTCGCTCGACCTCGCCTTCCGCGTGGCCGAGCTGCTGCGGGGCTGATCCCGGCTCACGCCGTGCGGCGCTGGTGGTCGCGGGGGCTGTGGCCCCGGACCCGCTTGAACGCGGCGCTCAGCGCGAACGGGGTGGCGTAGCCGACCCGCTGGGCCACCGCGGCCAAGGTCGTGCCCGGCTCGAGCAGCAGGTCGGCGGCCAGCGCCAGCCGCCGCTCGGTGAGGAACGCCATCGGCGGCTCGCCGACGAGCTCGGTGAAGCGGCGCCCGAGGGTGGCCCGGGAGCACCCGACCCGGGCCGCGAGGGTGGCGACGGTCCACGGG
>JACDCH010000256.1 GCA_013694495.1 Acidimicrobiia bacterium
CGCGGCCGCCGGCGGCCCGTGACGGCCGGCGGAGCGGATCCGGCGCTCGGCCTTGCGGGCCTCCCGCTGGGCGGCCTCCTCGGCGGTGGACGGCTTGCTGCGCACGTCGACGCCGCCCCACAGGCCGTAGCCCTTGACCCGGATCACCGGGGCGCCCGGCACCGGCTCGACGTCTTTCACCCGGTTCGAGCGGCCGCCCATCAGCACGAAGCCGGACGTCTCGACGTAGATGCCCTCGGGCACGACCACGTTCACGCCGCCCATGATCGCCCAGGCGGTGATCTCGATCTCCGACCCCTCCAGCAGCGCGTCGCGGAGGTCGATGTCGACGCCGCCCATGAGGGCGAACGCACCCATGCGCCGGTTCGCCCGCCACCGGCCCCTGCGGTCCTCGCCGCCCATGATGGCGATCATCCACTTCCGCTTCGGCCGCACCTCCGCCTCGCCCACCCCGGGCGTCGGCAGCGGCACCGGGACCGGCAGGGCGGCCGGCGGCGCCGGGCGGGGGGCCAGCACCGGGAGCCGCAGGTCGGCCGTGGCCGCGTCGAGGTCGGCCCGCGTGATGGCCGCGTAGGCCGCGGCCGCGTGGTCGGCGAACTCGTCGAGGGTGAGCATCCCGTCGCCGCACGCGGCCGAGAGGCGGTCGACCACCGTCTGGCGCTCGTGATCGGACACCCGCAGGTGCCCGCTCTCCGACTGTTCGTCGTCGTTCACGAGTGGATCGGTCCCTCCGTCTCGCGCAGCGGACGGGTGATCGTACGACCGGTGCGGGAGGCGAGGAGCTCTGCGCAGATCGCGATGGCCGTCTCCTCCGGGGTGCGGGCCCCGAGGTCGAGCCCGATCGGCGAGTGCAGGCGCGCCAGGCTGGCGTCGTCGACCCCGGCGTCACGGAGCCGTTCGACCCGGGCGGCGTGGGTGCGACGGCTGCCCATGACGCCGATGTAGCCGACGGGGGTGGCCAGCGCGCCGACGACGGCCGGCACGTCGAACTTGGCGTCGTGGGTGAGCACGCAGACCGCGTCGCGCCCGGTCAGGTCGGGGCCGACCTTCTCGAGCACGCGGTTGGGCCAGTCGACGATGACCTCGTCGGCCAGTGGGAAGCGGGCCTTGGTGGCGAACACAGGCCGGGCGTCGCACACCGTCACGTGGTAGCCGAGCACCTTGGCCACCCGGACGAGGGCGGCGGTGAAGTCGACGGCGCCAAAGATCAGCATGCGCGGCGCAGGCACGAACGGCTCGACGAACACCGCGATGTCGTCGAGCATCGCCTCGCCCCGGGCGCCGTAGCGGCGGGTGGCGGGGGTCCCGCTGGCGGCGAGCTCGCCCTCGGCGTCGCGGGCCACGACTCGGTCGAGGTCGGGATCGCCGAGCGAACCGGCGGGCGGCTGCCCCGGCTCGACCAGGAGGCTCCGGCCGGCGCCCGGACCATCGACCACGGTGGCCAGCGCCACGGGGCGGCCGGCGGCGACGGCGGCCTCGATGGTGGCCACGTGGTCCAGCAGCTCGTCGTCGGGCCGCTGGAGGAACAGGTGGATCGTGCCCCCGCACGTGAGGCCCACCGAGAACGCCTCGTCGTCGCTGTAGCCGAACGTGTGCAGGCCGGCCGCACCGGTCTCGATGACGGCGAGGCCCGCTTCCACCACGGCGCCCTCGACGCACCCACCCGAGACGGAGCCGACGACCTCGCCGTCGGCCGCCACGGCCATGGCCGCGCCGGGGTCGCGGGGTCCGGAGCCCTCGAGGTCGACGACGCGCGCCAGCGCCATGGCCCGGCCCTGGCGCCGCCAGCGCCGGACGTCGCGCAGGAGGTCCCTCACGGCGCGGTCACGACCCGTCCTCGCCCACCAGCCGGACCAGGGACTCGAGCGACGCGACCGAGTGCCCGTCGACGAACGAGTCGAGGTGCGGCAGGGCCGCGGCCATGCCCCGGGCGAGCGGCTCGTAGCCCGGCGACGCCCGCAGCGGGTTGACCCAGACGACCCGGTGGGCGACCCGGCGGAGGCGGGCCACCTCGGCGGCGAGTACGCCGGGGTCGCCCCGGTCCCAGCCGTCCGACAGGAGCACCACCACGGCGGACCGGGCGAGGCCCCGCACGCCCCACTGGTCGTTGAAGGTGCGCAGTCCGTCGCCGAGGCGGGTGCCGCCGTCCCAGTCGGTGACCACCGCCGCCGCCGCGGCCAGGGCGGCGTCGGGATCGTGGGTCGACAGCTCGCGGGTGATGCGGGTGAGGCGGGTGCCGAGGGCGAACACCTCGACCCGTCCCGCACCCCGACCGGCGACGGCGGCGTGGGCGAAGCGGGCCAGGGCCCGGGCGTACGGCGCCATCGACCCGGAGACGTCGATGAGCAGGACGACGCGCCGGGGCCGGGTGGTGCGGCGGGTGGTGGCCAGGCGGAGGATCTCGCCGTCGTTGGCCAGCGCGTCGCGCACGGAGCGCCGGAGATCGACGGGGGCGCCACGGCGAGATCGCCGGTCGGGGCGACGGCGACGGCTCGGGCGCAGGGGCGGGTGGAGGCGCAGCGCGGCCATCAGCCGGTGGGCCTCGCGCAGCTCCTCGGGCGTGCAGCGGGCCAGGTCCTTGTCGCGCAGCAC
>JACDCH010000258.1 GCA_013694495.1 Acidimicrobiia bacterium
GGCGGCCGCCGCGGCCTGCCGGGCCGACGGCGTCGGCTCCAGCGGGAAGACCGGCGGGAGCCACCGGCAGGAGGCGACCGGGGCGCCGCCGGACACGCGTAGGAGGCGGGCCGCCTCGGCGTCGGCGGCGTGCAGCAACCGCAGCCCCTGCACGGCGTCGTCGCCGCTGCGTCGCCCGGGTGGGAGCCGGCCGTTGAGCCAGGCGTCGAGTGCGTAGCGGACCGGCTCGTGGAACGTGATCCAGCCGTCGACGAGGTCGCCGAAGGCCTCGGCGACGCGGTCGACGTGGGTGGGCCACGTGTGCCGGGCCGACCGCTCGTCGAGGAACCCCCGGTCGTCCTCGCTGAACCACCCGGGGAGCGACGTGTGGGCCAGGCAGGCCCAGGCCTCGAGGCCGGCCTCGCGGATCGCGCCCAGAACCTGGCGGTAGCGCGCCACCTCGTCGGCGTCGAGCTTCGCCCCGGGCCGGGGCTCGAGCCGGGCCCACTCGAGCGTGATGCGCCACGATCCGAGGCCGTGGGCGGCGAGGAGCAGCGCGTCGTCGGCGTGGCGGGTGGCGAAGCCGTTGCCGTCGGCCGAGCGGGGCACGAGCCCCGCCGCCTCCCACCCGCCCCAGTCCGACGCGTCGGCGGCGCCCTCGCTGTGCAGCGAGGAGCACGCAGCCCCGACCACGGGCGGCGGGGGTCCCTCGGTGGCCATGGCGGCGATCATGCCCGTCGCCGGTCCGGTCCCCCGACCTGCAACGGTGGCGGCGTGCGCGCCGAGCCGACCCCCGGACGGGACATCTCCGCCTTCGCCCTCGACCTGGCCCCGTGGATGGACGACCTCTACGACCCCGAGGTCGGGCTGCTGTGGAACCCACCGGGCTCGTTCGACGGCGACGGCCTGCGGGCCGGGTCCGTGCACCTGGTGCCCCAGTCCGGCTGGTACGCCGTGTCGCTGGCGGCCCGGGGCGACGGCGACCGGCTGGCGACCGTCGTCGACGCGCTGCTGGCTCGCCAGCACCACGCGCCGGGCGAGGCGTGGGACGGCACCTTCGCCCGCTTCGGCGAGTGGCCCGAGCCCACCGTCGGCGCCGTCGAGTGGGAGGACTACGACCCGAACTGGCGCCAGTTCCTCGGGACGACGCTCACGCTGCTCCTGCGCCGGCACCGCGACCTGCTCGACCCGGGCCGTGCCGCCCGCATCGAGGACGCGGTGCGTCGCGCCGTGGCCGGCGAGCCCGAGGGCCGGCTGGCGTGGCACTACACGAACATCGCCCTCCAGCACGCGTGGCTGCTGGTGGAGTGGGGCGATGCCGACGCCGGGCACGCGCTCGCCGAGACGATCGTGGGGCGCTGGCGCGAGCACCGCACCTTCCCCGAGTTCAACTCGCCCACGTACGACGGCATCGACCTGTGGGGGCTCGCGCTGTGGCGAGGCCACAGCAGCAGCGACCGGCTGCGGGCCTGGGGAGCAGAGCTCGAGGCCGGGCTGTGGCAGACGATCGCCAGCCGCTACCACGCCGGCCTGCGCAACCTGGCCGGGCCGTACACGCGCGCCTACGGCCTCGACCTGGGCCGCCACGTCGGCCTGCTCGGCGTGTGGATCGGCGCCGCCGCTGGCATGGACGCGGCGGCCCTCCCGCCGCTGGGAGCCGAGCGGGTGGTCGCCCACAGCCACGACCTGTTGGCGACCCCGGCCGTCGCGCGGGCCGGCACGAAGGCGCCAGCGGTGGTGGTCGGCGCGCTGCAGCGGTTCGGGGGGACCGAGCGCCTCGTGCACGACGTCATCACCGCCCGGCCCACCCACCGGGAGGCGACGGCGTGGCTGGCGCCGCACGTGATGGTGGGGGCCGAGGGCGGCGAATCGGACTGGCAGGGCTGGTACCAGTTCGTGGCCGGCACCGTGCACTGGCGCCGGCCGGACGGCTCGATCGGCGTGCTGCGCTACGTGCCCGACGGCCCGCCCCGCGGCCGCGCCGAACCGGGCCTGCTCCGGGTCGGCGGCCCGGGCCGGATCGAGGTGCACGAGCCGAGCCCCGAC
>JACDCH010000283.1 GCA_013694495.1 Acidimicrobiia bacterium
GGCCCACGGAGCGGAGCACCGTCAGCGCCACCGCCGAGCCGCCCTCGAGGAGCTCGTATTCGAACGCGCCGGCCTGGACGACGGCGAGCCGGCCGGCGAGCAGGAAGCGTCGGGCGGGGGCGGTGGGGCAGGGTGCCTCGACGCCGCCCTCGTTCGTGCGGTCCCGCTCGACGGCAGCGAACGCGCACCCGGCCGTGACGGTCGGCGCGGGCGCGGGCAGGGGAACGAGCGCCCGCAGCCGGTGGTCGCCGACGGTGTTCACGAACGAGTGGGCGACGCGCACGAGGCGCTCGCCGGCCCGGACCTCGACGGTGGTGGCGACCGTGGTCTCCCGATCGGCGCCGACCCAGCGCCACGTGGAGTCGATCCGGATGCGGGCCCGCAGCGGTCCCCGCTCCTCCACGACGACGGCCACCGCGACCGGCTCGTCGACCACGGCCGCGCCGGGTACCGGCTCGTGGGTGTAGGTGTCGCCGCCCTCGGCGTCGTCGATGAGGGCGCCGAACCCCGGCGTTCCGTCGACGGTGAACGTGCCGGTCGCGGGGTCGACGGCGACGTCGACGAGGCCGTTGGCCATGCGGTGGCCGTCGACCACGACGGGTTCGACATCGGCCGGCTCGTCACCCGGCCGCCAGACCGCGACCCCGAACCCGGGCACGGGCCCGACCAGCGCGACGGCTCGGCGGGAGGGCGCCTGCACGGCCCGGATGCGGATGTCGCGATCGGGGCGGGCGGCCACCAGGGCCTCGGCTCGGGCGCGCAGCGCGGTCAAGTCGAGGCGGGCGCCCGGTTGGCGGTCGCAGCGGGCGACGACATCGACCAGGTCGTCGGTCTCGGTGAGGTCGACGCTGACGACCCACGTGTCGTCGTTGACCTGCTGCGTGCGGATGCGGTCGAGCAGCGGCGCCACGACCGCAGCCGGGACGGTGAGGTCGAGCAGGGTGGCCGACCGCTCGTCGAGCACCTGGGCGCCGACCACGGGGCCCTCGCCGGGCAGGTCGAGCTCCACCAGTCCCCGCCGGGTGCGGGCCACGGTGTTCGCGCCCAGCGCGGTGCCCGCCGGGGCGTGCGGTGCGAGGGCGGCAAGGGCGCGGGTCGTGACCGACCGGGCGATGGCGGCGACCGACCCGTAGCGGCCCAGGACCTCGGCGACGGTCGCGTCGGCGGAGCACCCGCACGTGGAGTCGTGGGCCGCGTTGAGGATGGCGAGCTCCCAGGCGCGGTCGACGAGGGCGTGGGCGTGGTCGCCGGCGGGGAGGGCCATGACCGCCAGCGGCTCGGCCACCCGCTCGAGCGCGACCTCGGCCGCGGCGGCCGCCGCCTTCACGTCGAGCCGGGTGGAGGTGACGCCGGCGAGGACGCTGGAGCGGTAGCCGCTGCGCAGCTCCCCGGCCCACCGGTCGAGGCCGGGGTCGTCCGGATCGGTCGCCGCCAGGGCGCCGGGGCCGACGATCTCGAACCGCAGCGATCCAGTCGCGTCCGCGGCGGCCAGGACCGCCGGCAGCTCCCGCCGGATGGGGTGGTGGTCGCCACCCTGGGGCCACAGGGGCTCGCCGACGAGCCGGTCGCCGAGGTCGGTGAGGTGGTCCTCGATCCGGGCGACGAGCTCGGCCGGGTCGGCCGGCAGGTACCCGCCGACGTCGTAGCCGGCGGGCAGCACCTCGGCCCGGACCCCGCTGCCGTCGGGCGCCTCCCACCGGAAGGCCGTGCGGTCGACGGCGCTCGGGACGCCGCGCCAGATGACCGCGTGCCGGATGCCGGCGAGGCGGAGGAGCTGGGGCAGCTGAGCGGCGTGACCGAAGCTGTCCGGCATCCACCCGACGGGCACCGACCCGCCGAGGCGCGCCGCCCGCGCCCGGCCCCGCTCGAGGTTGCGGGCCAGCGTCTCGCCCGACGGTAGGAACGAGTCGGCCAACACGACCCACGGCCCGATCGTGAGCCGACCCGCCTCGACCAGCCGGCGCACCCGCGCCTCGTCGGCGGGCACGACGGCGAGGTGGTCGTCGACGGCCGCGGTCTGGCCGTCGAGGTGGAAGCAGCGGAACGCCGGGTCCCCCTCGAGGACGTCGAGCACCTCGCCGACGACACCCACCAGGCGCGACCGGAAGCCCTCGAACGGCTCGTACCACTCGCGGTCCCAGTGCGTATGGGGTAGGACGAGGACGCGGCGCTCCATCGGCCGACCATGGTGCCCCTACGATCGCCCTCGATGACGGTCGCGGGAGATCGCCCGGGTGACCGCTCCCCCGCCACAGGGCCGGCGCCGGTCGGCGCGATCGTCATCGGGCTCGCCGGCACGGTGCTCGTGGCCATGGCCGCGATGGACGGCGCAGCGCTGCTGCGGCGCGACGGCGGCCCCTGGCCGGTGCCGTTCCCCGACGTGCCCTCCTTCGGGACGGACTCACCGCTTCCCGTCGCCTTCGCCTACTTCGCCGGGCTCGTGCTCCTGGTCCGGGCGTGGCTGGGGCTGCGGCGGGCCCGGCCCGCCGTCGGCACGACCATCGCCGTCGCCGCGCTGTGGGGCCTGCCGCTGCTGTTCGGTCCGCCCATCGGGAGCCGCGACGCCTACTCCTACGTCGCCCAGGGCGAGATCGCCCGCAGCGACCTCCCGGCGTACGACAGCGCGGCCGACGACCTCCCGCCGGGGCCGGTGCGCGACGCCGTCGACCCGCTCTGGCTCGAGGTGCCGGCGCCATACGGGCCGGCC
>JACDCH010000303.1 GCA_013694495.1 Acidimicrobiia bacterium
GGCGGCCGACGGGGCGACGGCGCCCGAGGACCTCGTCGAAGGCGCCGCCGCCGACGCGATGGAGGCCGGCCGGGCCGTGCAGAGGACGACCGAAGCGGGCCTCCACCTCCTCGGCGTGCCGCTCCCGGGCACCGACGAGGCGTCGGTCGGCGCGGTCGTCGTGCACCGCCGGTCCGCGCCGTTCGACATCGAGGACGAGAACATGCTGCTGGCCTTTGCGTCGTTCGCCGGGACCGCGGTCGCCAACGCCCACCGCCTCGAGCTCGAACGGGCGCTGATCGATCAGCTCCAGGAGGCCGTCGACCAGCGCCGCGACCTCATCGGGACGATCACGCACGAGTTCCGCACGCCGCTCACCTGCATCGAGGGGTTCTCCACCGCTCTGCTCGACGGCTGGGACAGCTACGCCGACGACGAGCGCCGCGACCTGCTGGGCCGGATCCGCCACCACAGCGAGGAGCTCGACGACCTCGTGAGCCGCTTCCTCGACTTCGCCGTCACCGAGCGGGGCGGCCTGTCGGCGCACATCGGCGCCGTCGAGCTCGCGCCGGCGGTCACGAAGACGGTCGAGGCGCTGTCGCCCCTGCTCGCCGAGCGGCAGGTCGACGTCGACATCCCCGATCTGCTCGTCACGGCCGACCCCGCCCTGCTGCGGCGCACCCTCGCCAACCTGGTGTCCAACGCCGTCAAGTACTCGTCGCCCGGAACGCGGGTGTCGGTGCAGGCCCGGGCGGAAGACGGCCACGCCCGGTTGGAGGTCACCGACGAGGGGCTCGGCCTGAGCCCGGCCGATGCCGCCCGCGCCTTTGAACCCTTCTGGCGCGGCGGCGGGGCCACGACCCGCACGACCCGCGGCGCCGGGCTCGGCCTGGCGCTGGTGGCGGAATACGCCCGGACCATGGGCGGGACCAGCGGCGTCACCTCCGAGCCGGGGCGGGGCTCGTGCTTCTACGTCACCCTGCCGCTCGCTACGCTCCCGGCCGCGACCGAGGGTGAGCAAGGGGGGTCGGCGCGGTGATCGGCACGTTCATCGTGGACGACGAGGCGGATCTCCGCCTGCTCGTTCGGCTGGCCATCGAGCGGCGCAACGAGGGCCTCTTCGTCGCCGGCGAGGCCGCTCACGGCGAGGAGGCGCTGGCCCAGCTCGACGCCGTCGATCCCACCGTCGTCGTGCTCGACCAGATGATGCCGGGCATGGACGGCCTCGAGACGGCCTCGCACATCCTCGCCCGCCGCCCCGGCCAGCTCATCATCCTGTACTCGGCGTTCCTCGACGAGAAGCTCGAGGAGCAGGCCAGCCGGACCGGCATCACCGCCTGCATGCGCAAGGGCAAGGTGTCCGAGCTCGCCGACTTCGTCCACCAGGTGGCCAGCGGCGCCCCCTGACCGGCGCCGATCGAGCCCGGGGAGCCCGCGGCGGCCACCGCCGACCCCGTCGACCCGGGGCAGGGAACCTACGATGGGTGACGAACTCGTATGACCAGGGTCACACGACGGCGAACCGAACCGATGGAGGGGGACCGATGAGGGGTCAGTGGAGGCGCACCAAGTGCGCGGCCGCGGCCGTGGGGAGCGCGTTGGCGCTCACTGCGACGCTCGGAACGGGCAGCAGCGCCGCCCAGCCGGGCCGCGCTGCAGCAGCGGCCCAGGAGGCCGCCTTCAACAACGGCACCGGCCAGGCCATCGCCGAGAGCATCCGGGTCGACCCCGTCTCCGGCGGCCTGTCGTTCGGCGTCGGCATCGGCCAGGCGCTGGCCGGCCACCAGAACACGGTGGGGGCCGCCGACTCCCGGGCCCTCAACTTCGGCGTCATCGGCGTCTCCCTCGCAGGCGAGGGGTGCGACGGCGGCGACCCGACGCTCCCGGCCGACGAGCAGCCCCAGCCCGTCATCGCTCGAACGGGCGACGAGGGAGCCGAGGAGGGGTACTCCGCCGGCGAGTCGTTCGCCGGGGGGCAGATCGAGAAGTTCGCCCGGGCTACGGCCGACCCGTTCGCCGAGGCCATCACGACCGGTACCCCCTTCGAGATCCCCGGCGTCCTCACCGTCGCCGGCTCCCGGTCCGTCGCCCACTCCGGCGTCGTCAACGGCGACACCCGGGAGGCCATCGCGGCCACCGAGATCAGCGGGATCTCCTTCGCCGGCGGCCAGATCCGCCTCGGGGGGTTCCGTTCGGAGGCCATCCACCGCTCGGGCGCCGTCGACGAGGTGTCGGGCACCTTCAGCATCGGCTCCGCTTCGATCGCCGGCGTCCCCCTCCCGGTCGAGAACCCGCTGGCCACGCTGGCCCAGCTCAACGGCGCCCTGCTGCCGCTCGGCTTCGAGATCCAGGCGCCCACGTTCAGCGAGGCCACCACCTCGACGGGCACCATCGCCGTGGTCTCGCCGCTGTCGATCGCCATCGTGCCCAGCGCCCTGCGCGACGGCCTGATCGGGCCGATCGTGGGCGGGCTCCAGCCGGCGCGGGAGGCCCTGTTCGACGCGTTGCTCGAGGCCGACTGCGGCAACTCCACCTACATCACCATCCTCGACATCGCCCTCAACGCCATCTCCGCCGGCGGCCGCCTCGGCCTCGAGTTCGGCGGCGTGCAGGCCACCACCGGCTCGATCACCCGGTTCGACTTCGGCACCCGCCCGCCGGGCGCCCAGGGGCCGAGCACCGGCGTCACCCCGGCCTCCGGGGCCAGGACCCCGACCGGCACGGGCTCCTCCAGCA
>JACDCH010000316.1 GCA_013694495.1 Acidimicrobiia bacterium
CGCGGCCCTTCGCTGACCTGACCGCCCGTGAGGAGCAGGTGCTTGCCCTCATCGCCAGAGGGCTCTCGAACGACGAGATCGTCGCCGAGCTGGTGGTGAGCCCCGCAACGGTGCGCAACCACATCACGCGGATCTTCCAGAAGCTGCACGTGCGCACACGGGCGCAGGCGATCGTCCTCGCCCGCGAGGCAGGGCTCGTCTGACTATCGTCACGGATCCTGCCACTTCTTCGACCCCAGGGAACCCCAACCGTGGACGCGGCCGTCCGCTCTGTCAGAAACCGGACCCGCCACGTTCGGGGCGCTCCCGACGCGTGGATATGCACGCGCATGCCTTGTCCGCGGACCGATGTTCGGAGCGCGTGATATGTCGCGTCAGCCCGAGTGTTCAGCGGCTGCTCAGGCTCGGTGGCTTGCCCGTCGTCTACCCAGGCGGTCCAGGTGCCGGTGGTGTCCTCAAAGGTCAGAGCGGTGACCTCCTGGCCGAAGCACAGCTGCTGGGCGAGGTCGAAGCGGTCCACGAGGTCTTCGAGGTGGCGTTGGATCTCCTCGGCGCCCGAGAAGGCCTTGGACCAGTTCGGGTTTCGGGCGAAGGACAACGAGTAGAGCAGGGAGGGGACGTCGCAGGCGGCGCCGGGGTAGGTGTTCGCGCCAGGTCCGCCGAGGCGGTCGGCGCGTTCGAGCACGACGATGTCCTCGATGCCGGCGTGGCGCAGGCGGATGGCGGTGGCGATGTTGACGAGGGTGTCGAACTCGATCCACGGACTGTCGTAGGTGCCCGACGGCGTCGGTCAGTCGAAGCGTGGCGGCCCTGCGGAACATCGGGTCCTCATCGCCTCGAGGAGAGCGCGGACTTCTACCGATCTTCTAGTGTCCCGGACGGTTGGTTCGTGGATGAAAGCGGCGAGTCAGATTCGTCATTGGCAAGGACGCAGGCCGACGGACTCCCCCAGCGAATGCGAGGCCGAGGACGCCGCCCAGGGGCGAATCTGGCCGCCGAATTCGCCACATCCGTTGACAAACAGCGTACGGACGATGTCCGGACGTCCTAGGCTGCGACCATGGCTGAACCCCTCGTGTCCCCGCGTCGGCACCGTCTCGAGGTGCGCGTCACGCCCGAGCAGGATGCGCTGATCCGCGAGGCGGCGGATCTGGAGGACACCACCGTGACCGCGTTCGTGCTCGACACCGTGACGAGTCGGGCCCGCAGGGTCATCAAGGACCACCACACGATCTTGCTCTCCAACGAGGCATTCGACCGGTTCCTCATTGGGCTCGACAAGCCGGCGGAGGCCGTGCCCGAGCTCGTCGACTTGTTCCGTCGCAATGCCCCGTTTGTCGAGTGAGCGATCCCGAACCGCGCGTTGAGCGGCTTGACTCGGGACACGACGTCGGCTCGTTCTCGTGCGGGAACGAGGAGCTCGACGACTGGCTGCGACGCCACGCCCTCGCCGCCCAGGCGATGGATTCCGCCCGCACGTTCGTCCTCGTAAGCGGCCCGGTGATCGTCGGCTACTTCAGCCTCACGATGGGGTCAGTGCAGCGCGCCGACGCGCCAGCGAAGCTCGTCCGCGAGTTGCCCCACTACCCAGTTGGCATGGTGCTCCTCACTCGACTGGCGATCGACCTCGGCGCGCAGGGCGACGGACTCGGGGGTCGTCTCCTGGCCCACGCCCTCCGCAAGGCCATTGCCGCCGGCGAAGCCGCCGCCGCTCGACTGGTCGTCGTCGACGCCATCGACGACCGTGCCGCCACGTTCTACGCGCGGCACGGGTTCGTGACGACACCCGAGCACCCGCGCCGGCTGTACCGCCGGATGAAGGACATCCGGGCCAGCCTCAGCGGCGGGTGAAGCGGGTCCCGTTCGGCAAGCTCGAGATCCGCAAGGTCGACCGGCTCCGCGCACCCCGAACACGACCCTGAACATCCAGCCTCAAATCTCCATGATTGGTGGGGACTTCTCATGGCCACCAGCGGGGATTTCAACCTGGCCATTGCAGCGGCCGAGAACGCTGAGATGCGCGACGCCAAGCCCCGGATCCGGCTCCTCGAGCAGGAGGAGAGAAGGTCCTGCGCCGTGCCGAGCGTTTGCGGCCGGCGGGCGACAAGGACACCGAGTCGCCGGTCCTCGGAGCAACCCGAATCTGAGCTGTCGCTCCTCCGACTCACAATATGCGTAGGAGTTGGGACACTTCGATGGGTACTTCACTGATGCCAGTTGACATCACTACGTGAGTGCGTGCACTGTTGACGCTCGCAGCGATCGGTTGGGCTGGCCGATCGGTACAGGGGAGGCTGCGTGTTACGACGACCGGGCAGGAAGCGTGCGGCCGCGCTGCTTGCGCTGACCCTCACTGTCGCCGCGGCCTGCGGCACCCGAGTTCCCGAGGACGCCGCAGCCAGCGGCGGTGGTGCCGGGGTCGGGGTGGGCGCGACGCTGCCCGGTGGTGCCCCGGCAGCAGTCGGCGCGACCGCCACGGTGCCCGGCGGCGAACCGGTGGCAACC
>JACDCH010000317.1 GCA_013694495.1 Acidimicrobiia bacterium
ACGACCGGGGCCAGCCGGGTGTCGTCCTGCCGCGGCGCAGTGCCGAGGTCGACAGCGGCGAGCGCGTCGCGCAGCTCGAGGGCGGAGGCGTAGCGGTCGGCCGGATCGCGGGCCATGGACCGGGCCACGACGGCCTTCAACGCAGGCGGGACGCCGGCCTCGCCGAGGTCCGGGGGGTCCGTCGAGAGCACCCGGACGGCGAGGGCCACCGGCACCTCGTCGGGACCGATCTCGTACGGCGGGCGGCCACGGAGGGCGGCGTGCAGCGTGGCGCCGAGCGAGTACACGTCGGAGGCCTCCGACGCCGGTTCCCCGGACAGGACCTCGGGGGCGGCGTAGGCGACGGTCGCCATCAGCTGGCCCCGGTTCGTGTTCGTGTTGTCGACGAAGCGGGCGACGCCGAAGTCGGAGAGCTTCGCCGTGCCGTAGGCGCTGCGCAGGACGTTGGCCGGCTTGACGTCGCGGTGCAGCACGCCGGAGCGGTGGGCCGCGGCCAGGGCATCAGCCAGCCCGAGACCCAGCTCGACGACTGCGTCCGGGGCCAACGGCCCTGCGGTCAGCTCGTCGGCGAGGGAGCCCTCGAGGAACGGCATCACCAGGTAGAGCCGGTCGCCGACCGAGCCCACCGTGTAGACGGGCACGACGTGGGGGTGGTCGGACAGCGCCCCCATGGCCATGACCTCGCGCCGGAAGCGCGCCGCCGCGCCGGCGTCCATCGCCGTCGCGTCCAGGACCTTCACCGCAACGGGCCGGTTGAGCTCGGCCTGCCACCCCCGGTACACGGTCGCGAAGCCGCCCCGCCCGATGGGCTCCAGCTCCTCGATCCCCGGTACGGCCGGTGAGGCCCCCGTCCGCATCTCGGCCACGCCGCCCGTTACCCCCACTCCTTCGGTGGACAACCCGACCGCCGGCCGCGGCTGTCCGATGGGTGGGGCATGACGGTTCGGTCATGTCGGCACCCATCGGCTCAGGGCTCGCCCGGGCCGACCTCGCCAGCCAGCCGCTGGGCCTTCTCCACGTCGAGGCCAGCCCGGCCCACGAGCCAGCAGGCGATGGGCGCGGCGACGCGCTCGGAACCGTGGGCGGCGACGCCGGCGAGGTCGAGCAGCGCCTCGAAGGTGGCGTCGTCCGGGGGCTTCACGCCGAGGGCGGCGGCGTAGGCGTCGATCCACTCGCGGCCGTTCATGGGCGGAAGGAGTAGCTGACCGGCAGGTGCTTCACGCCGGAGACGAAGTGCGACTCGGCCCAGCTCGGCTCGCCGGCGGGCTCGATGAGGGCGAGCTGGGCGCTCAGCTTCCCGAGCATCGTGCGGATCTCCCTCCGGGCGAACTGGGCGCCGAGGCAGAAGTGCGGTCCGACGCCGAAGGACAGGAGCTTGTCGGCATCGGGCCGGCGCACGTCGAACGTCATCGAGTCGGCGAAGACGTCCTCGTCGCGGTTGGCCGAGGGGTACGACAGGAGCACCCGCTCGCCGGCGGCGACGCCCACGCCGCCGACTTCGGTATCCCGCGTGGCGTAGCGCATGAAGTGCCGCACCGGCGACGTCCAACGGATCACCTCGTCCGCCGCGTTGACGATCAGGTCGGGCTCGTCGCGCAGCGCCCGGAGCTGGCTCGGGTCGCGGAGCATCGCCTCCATCCCGCCGCTCAGCGCGTAGGAGGTCGTGTCGTGCCCGGCGGTGGCGACGATGATGTAGTACCAGAGCCGGGGCACGTCCTCCATCGGGCAGCCGTCGATCTCCCCGTTGGCGATCACGCTGGCGAGGTCGTCGCGCGGGCTGGCCCGGCGGTCCTCGGTGAGCTCGTTGAAGTACTGCACGAAGCGCATCACGGTCTCGAGCACCTTGGCCCCCGGGTCCTCGGCATCGCCCATGAACTCGGGATCGGCGGCGCCGAAGATGCCCTGCGTGAGCTCGAGCATGAGCGGTTCGTCCTCCTCGGGCACGCCGTAGATGTCCATGATCACCCGCAGCGTGTACGGCTCGGCGACGTCCTTGGCGAAGTCGCAGGTGCCGCCGAGCTCCCGCATCCGCTCGATGTAGAGGTCGGCGAGCTCATCGATGCGCTCCTGGCGGCGGCCGACGACGGCGGGCTTGAACCAGTCGTTCGTCACCTGCCGGTGCTTGCGGTGCTCGTCGCCGTCGAGGTGCACGAGCGTGGCCGGCACCGGCATGCCCGAGCCCACCATCCGCTCCCACTCCTCTTCGGGTCCGAGGACCGAGCGGGGCGTGTTCTGCCACGTCGAGTCCTCGCGCGAAACGGCGAAGACGTCGGCGTGGCGGGTGAGGGCCCAGAACGGCAGGAAGCCCGCCCGCTCCACCCGCACGACCGGCGTGGTGCGCCGGAGCTCGGCGGCCCGGGCGTGCCACTCGTCCATGTCGGCCCAGCGGGCCGCGTTCGAGAACAGCAGCCCAGCCTCGTCGGCGGTGACGTTCGACACCTGGCCCCCTTTCGTCGCGGTCCGGCGGTTCTACCAGGATGGTGCCGTGCGCGGCCCCCTCCCGCTCCTCGTGGTCGCGGTCGCCGCCCTGTGCGCTTGCGCCGCCGACCCGGCGGCCGCTCCCGCCCCGACGGCCGCACCCACGACCGCGGCC
>JACDCH010000323.1 GCA_013694495.1 Acidimicrobiia bacterium
CGTGAAGGAGGCGATCGCCCTCACCGACCCGGCCACCGAGCCGGCGCAGGCCGCGCTCCTGCAGGAGCGGCTGGGCCGGTACCTGTGGGTCGGCGACCAGGACGGGCGGCCGGCCTACGAGCGGGCCGTCGCCCTCATCCCCGACGAGCCGTCGGTCGAGCGGGCCCGCGTCCTCACCGGCTACGCCACCATGCTCATGCTCTCGGCCGAGGCCGAGGCCGGCATCGCGGCGGCCGAGCTGGCCCTGCCGGTGTGCATCGAGGTGGGCGACCGGGTGACGGAGTCGCACTGCCGCAACACGCTCGGCACCTGCCTCGTGAACCTGGGCGAGGGCGAGCACTCGTTGCGGGAGCTGCAGCTCGCCCTCGACATCGCCGAGGAGGTGCGTGACCCCGAGGCGCTGGCCCGGGCCGGCGTCAACCTCTCGCACGCCAACCTCCTCCTGCTGCGGTGGGACGAAGGGATGCGGGTCGCGCGCGCCGGCCTGGCCGCCGCCCGCCGCCTCGGGGTCGACCGGACGCACGGCGTGTACATCGAGTCGAACCTGGTCGAGGCCCTCACCGTGACCGGCGGCTGGGACGAGGCCACCGAGCGCGAGGCGTCGCTGTCGTCGCGCCTGCCCGACGGGGTGTGGGCCTACTTCACGGTCGGGCCGCTGCGGGCCGACCGGGGCGACCTCGAGTCGCTGCGCCGCGACGTGGCCGGCGCGCCGCCGCTGCAGGAGGCCGACGCCCTCCTGCAGGGGCTCGTCCGCTTCGTCAGCGGCAAGGCCACGCTCGCCCTCTGGGATCAGCGCTACGGCGACGTGCGCCCCGTCATCGAGTCGGCCCTCGAGCGGGCCCCGGCCGGCCTGCTCGACAGCTTCGCCGGCGACATCGTGTGGCCCGGGTTGCGGGCGGAGGCGGAGCGCCGGTCGGCCGACAGCGGCGCCACCGCCGACCGGTTCCTTGCCGCCGTCGAGGCGGCGGCCGCCGACCGCCACGGCATTCGGCCCCGGCTGACGGCCTACCTGCCGTTGTGCCGGGCCGAGCACGACCGCGTCCGGGGCACGGACACGATCGAGGACTGGCTGGCCGTGGCCAAGACCATGGACGACGCCGGCTTCGTCTACCCGCCGACCTACGCCCGGTTCCGAGCCGCCGAGCTCGCGGTGCGGGCCGGCGACCGGGAGCAGGCCGCCGAGCTGGCGGCCGCGGCGATCGACACCACGTCCGCCCTCGGCGCCAAGCCGCTGCACGACGCCATCAGCGACCTGCAGCGGCGGGCCCGGCTCGGCTCCGCGGCGTCCGACGAGAGCGGGGGACGCTTCGGCCTCTCACCGCGGGAGCGGGAGGTGCTCGCCCTGGTCGCCGACGGCCGCACGAACCGCCAGATCGCCCAGGCGCTGTTCATCAGCCCGAAGACCGCCGCCGTCCACGTGTCGAACGTGCTGGGCAAGCTCGCCGTCGCCAGCCGGGGCGAAGCGGCCGCCGTGGCCCACCGGCTGGGCCTCACGAACGCGAGCTGAGTCGTTTCGCCGTCACTCGCTTCGATCCGTTCCGGCGAGTTGGATCCAGCTCGTCGACGAGGAGCAGCCGGTGACCACGTTCGTACCCGTGAACTCGGCCGCGCTCGTGCCACCCCGGCTGCGGGCCGCCGGCGTCCACGTCGCCGAGCTGCCGGCGGCGGAGGTGGCGGTGATCGTGCACCGGGGCGCCTCGCGACCTCGCCCCCGCCTTCCACCTCCTCGGGAGGCTCGCCCACCACACCTCCTGAACGGCGCCGTTCGCGTGCTCCGATGCGCGACACCTTCTCCATCGGCGGCGAGCTCGAGGTCCGTCGGCTCGGCTTCGGTGCCATGCAGATCACCGGCAGCGGCGTGTGGGGCGAGCCCCGCGACCGTGACGAGTGCCTGGCCGTCTCCACCGGGCCCGCGTCCTCGGCGTCGACTTCATCGACACCGCCGACAGCTACGGGCCCGACGTGTCCGAGAACCTCATCGCCGAGGCGCTCCACCCCTACGGCGACATCCGCATCGCCACGAAGGCCGGGCTGATCCGCACCGGGCCCAGCCAGTGGCATCCCGTGGGCCGCCCGACCTCTGGCAGCTGCACCGCATCGACCCCGCGGTGCCCCGCGACGAGCGGTTCGGGGTGCTGAAGGAGGCCGTCGACGCCGGCAAGGTCCGCTTCGTCGGGCTCTCGGAGGTCACCGTCGACGAGATCGACGCCGCCCGGCAGGTCGTGCCGATCGCGACCGTGCAGAACCTCTACAACCTCGCCGACCGCACCGCCGAGGACGTCCTCGACCACTGCGAGGAACTGGGCATCGGGTTCATCCCGTGGTTCCCGCTCGCCGCCGGCAAGCTGGCCCGCCCCGGCGGACCGCTCACGAAGGCGGCCGAGCACCACGGCGCCAGCGCCGGCGCGGTGGCGCTGGCGTGGCTGCTGCACCGCTCCGACGTGATGCTCCCGATCCCGGGCACCAGCTCGGTGGCCCACCTCGAGGAGAACATGGCGGCCCGGGACCTGGTGCTCGACGACGAGGAGATCGCAACCCTCGACGCGGCCGGTTCGTCCGGCTGACCCATCCGCGCCCGAGCGGGCGACGCGGGGTAGGACGGTGCGATGGCTGCGCCGGACACGACCGTTGCGCAGCGCCCGCCGTGGGCCCAAGAGGTCGTCGACGTCGTGCGGGCCCTGTCGGGCGGGATGCTCTTCGGGATCCCGCTGCTCTACACGATGGAGACGTGGCGGGCCGGGAGCACGGCCGCGCCGTCGCGGCTGTTGCTCGTGCTCGGCATCACCATCGTCCCGGTGCTCATCCTCAACAAGACCGAGGGCTTCCGGGCCGATCCCCACGTCACGTGGGGCGAAGCCGTCAAGGACACGGTGGAGGCGGTCGCCCTCGGGATCGTGTCGGTCGCCGCGGTCCTCTTCCTCCTGCAGGAGATCGACCTCGACACGCCGCTGCGCGACGGGTTGGGCAAGGTCGTGTACGAGTCGACCCCGTTCAGCATCGGCATCGCCCTCGCCAACCACTTCCTCCGCCGGGGCCGCGACGAGGGGGACAGCGACGGCGACGAGGACGAGGACGGCGACACCCAGGAGCGGGGGCTCGACGCGACGCTCGCCGACGTCGGCGCGACCGTCATCGGCGCCTTCTTCGTGGCCTTCAACATCGCGCCGACCGACGAGGTGCAGATGATCGCGGCCGGCCTTCCGCCGGGGCTGCTGCTGTGCTTCGTGGCCGCCTCGCTGGCCATCTCGTACTGCATCGTCTTCGAGGCCGGCTTCTCGAACGAGGAGCAGCGCCACGCCCAGAAGGGGGTGCTCCAGCGCCCGCTCACCGAGACGGTGGCCTCGTACCTCCTCGCCCTGGCGGCCGCCGCACTCATGCTGTTCTTCTTCCAGCGGATCGGGGAGGGCGAGCCGTGGAGCGCGGCGCTGAGCTACGTCGTCGTCCTCGGGCTCCCCGCTGCGATCGGCGGCGCGGCCGGGAGGTTGGTCGTATGAGTGATGACGCCGCAGACGACGGCAACGAGTCAGAGGGGCGGTCGCCGGCGGAGTGGGTGACGTTCTCGGTGTCGCTCGTCATCCTCGCCGTGGTCGTCGCGCTCATCGCCGGGCAGATGTGGGGCGAGCAGCGCCCGGCCGCGCCGGCGGCCGCCGTGGCGGGGGAGGTGCGCGAGGTCGACGGCAACTACTACGTGCCCGTGGAGGTCACGAACGCAGGCGACGACACCGCCGAGAACGTGCAGGTGGTGGCCACGCTCACCATCGGCGACGAGACGCTCGAAGGCGACCAGATGGTGGACTTCCTGTCCGGCGGGGAGGTCGAGGACGTCGAGTTCGTCTTCGACGAGGACCCGGCCGGGGGCGAGCTCGCGGTGAGCGTCTCGGGCTACGGCCTGCCCTGAGCCGTCATCCCTTCGCGTCGCCCCAGCAGCGCAAGTTGCTGATGTCGGCCACGAAGCGGACGGTGCCGTCGGGCGCCCACCGGCTCGCCGCCTCCTGCAGGCACGAGTCGAGGAGGGCGGCGACCGCGTCGCCGTGCTCCGCCGGCGCGTGGACGAGGAGCTCGTCGTGGAGGCACAGCACGATCCGGGCGTCGAGCGGTGCCACCCGGGCCCGCACCGTGACCGACCACACCTTGAAGAGCTCGGCCGCCGCGCCCTGCACCACCGCGTTGCGGCCGTAGCGGCCCCGCGCCGCGGCGGCCGAGCGGGCGTCGCGGTCGCTGACCTCGTTGGCGTTCGTCGAGCCCATGCGGATCAGCCGGCCGCCGTGGGTCCGCAGCTCGCGGCTGGACTGCCCGGCCCGGTCGG
>JACDCH010000375.1 GCA_013694495.1 Acidimicrobiia bacterium
GCCTGCGAGCGCCCGCCACAACAGCGGCGAGACGCGCTGCTCCAGGGCGCTGGTGGCCGCCAGCGCCAAGTCGGGCTCCCGGTCGAGCGCCGCCTGCACGGCCCCACGATCGAGGTCTGGGCGGCAGGCCGCCCACAGCAGGGCGGCCGTGGGGCCAGCCTCACGGGTGAAAGACACCCGCGAGGCTAACCGGTGGCTGTCGTTCAGCCTTCGCAGTGGGTCGGCAGCCCGAGCGCGCCGCCGAGAAGCGGCCCACCGATGCCGAGCACGATCAAGCCGTTCGGGGCTGCGACGCGGGCGCACACGGAGATGATCTTCGGCTCGGCCGCTTGCGCCGACGGCGCCGACAAGGCGGCGCCGACCCCAAGGGCGATCGCGGCGACGCCGCCGGCGAACCAACGAGCCTTCCGCATTGTCAGGCGCCCACGCACGTACGGGGGACGCCGGGGACGCCTGCACCCACCGCCGGTCCACCGATCCCGACCGTGATGCCCTTCTCGGACACCGTGAGGCAGATCGAGATGAGCGTGGGCTCTGCCGCCGACGCCGACGGTGCTGCAAGCACCGACCCGGCCCCGAGCGCCACCGCCATCGCGCCCGCCGCCATCCAACGTGTCTTCTTCATCATGAAGCCCCTTCCCTGGGATTGGTCCCGGGAAGTGTACTTCGCGCCATTTGTCCGCGCTGCATTTCTTGCACCCACCGGGATCGTGCGTTCCCGCTCCGTGCCGCGGGCTAGGCGCTCTGGATCTTGATCTCGATGTCGACGCCGGCGGGGAGGTCGAGGCGCTGCAGCGAGTCGACCGTCTTCGGGGTGGGCTCGATGATGTCGAGCAGGCGCTTGTGGATGCGCATCTCGAAGTGCTCCCGGCTGTCCTTGTACTTGTGCGGCGAGCGGATGACCGTGTAGCGGTGCTTCTCGGTGGGCAGCGGGATCGGGCCCCGGACCTGGGCCTGCGTGCGCACCACGGTCTCGACGATCTTCTTCGTCGACTGGTCGATCAGCTCATGGTCGTACGCCTTCAGGCGGATGCGGATCTTCTGCTTCTCGGCCATGTCTCCACTCGCTTGTCAAGGATCGACCGCCACGGGCGCGCAGCGGGATGCCGACGTTAGTGAGCGGGGCCCTGCCCGAGCCAACGCAGCGCGACGCCGGCGTACGTGGCGATGCCGGCGACCATCGCCGACTCGTCGATCGTCATCCGGTTGGAGTGGTTCGGGGCCACCGGACCCGACACCCCCGCCGGCCTCGTGCCCAGGAACGCCATGGCGCCCGGCACCTGCTGGAGGACGTACGACCAGTCCTCGGCGCCCATGTACGGCGTCGGCATCTCGATCGTGGCGCGCTCGCCCAGCAGCGTGCCGGCGGTGTCGAGCACGAAGCGGGCGGCGTCGTCGTCGTTGACCGTCACCGGGTAGCCGGGCACGAGCGACACGTCGGCCGCCGCCCCGTGGGCCCCGGCGATGCCCTCCGCCAGGCGGCGCACGTCGTCGAGCACGGCCTCGCGCGTGCGCTCCGACACCGTGCGGATCGTGCCGTACAGCTCGGCCGACTCGGGGATCACGTTCGACGTCGTCCCGGCCTGGATGCGGGCGATGGTCACGACCGCGGGATCGAAGGCGTCGACCCGGCGCGTCACCATCGATTGCAGCGCGGTGACGATCTCGCACGCGATGGGGATCGGGTCGAGCGCGTGGTGAGGCATCGAGGCATGGCCGCCCCGACCCCGGACGGTGATGAGCACCGTGTCGGCCGAGGCCAGCAGCGCCTGGCCCCGCGTGGCGATCATCCCGGACGGCATCGTCGGGGTCTGGTGGATGGCGAACGCCATCGACACCGGCGAGGCGCCGTCGGCGACGTGGGCCAGCAGCCCCTCGTCGAGCATGTACTTCGCCCCCTCGAAGCCCTCCTCGCCGGGCTGGAACATGAACGCCACCCGCCCGGCGAACGAGCCCCGCCGGTCGGCGAGGAGGCGGGCCGCCCCGGCGAGCATGGCGACGTGGGCGTCGTGCCCACAGGCGTGCATGGCCCCGTCGACCCTGCTCTTGAAGTCGAGGTCGGTGTCCTCGGGCATCGGCAGCGCGTCCATGTCGCCCCGCAGCAGCACCGTCGGGCCGGGCTGGTCGCCGTCGAGCACCGCCACCACCGACGACGTCGACGTGCCGGTCGAGACCGTCAACGGGAGCCCGTCGAGCGCCTCGAGCACCGCGGCCTGCGTCTTGGGCAGCTCGAGCCCGAGCTCCGGCCGCTGGTGGATGTGGCGGCGCAGGGCCACGGCGTCGTCCAGCCGGGCCCCGGCATCGTCGAGCACACCGTCGAGCACGTCGTTCGCTGCCATGAGACGGACCGTACCCCCCGTTGAGCGGACGCTGAGCCGCCGGTGAGTAAGGGGTCGTACCGTCCCGTTCCATGATCAACCGCCTCGCCCCCGACATCTCCGGCATCGAAGCGCACCCGCACATGGCGACGCTGCTGGAGCTCGACTTCGCCCAGCAGGCCATCGACAGCGGCGAACCGTGGCACGTGCACGAGCTCGTGCAGCCGGTCCTGGCCGGGACCCGGGGCGACGGCGAGTTCCTTCCCGTCGCGTACAACCTCAAAGCCCTCGCCTACGCCCACCAGGGCCAGCACGAGGAGGCGGCGGCGGCGCTCGAGCACGGCGACCTCGATGCGGCGACGCAGCAGGAGATCATGAGGATCGCGGCCGAGGTCGGCGCCCACGCGTGGGTCGAGAACGCGCAGCGCGCCCTGGCCGACGGCGACGCCGAGACCGCCGCCGCCATCCTCGCCGACGCGGCCCTGAAGCCCGGGGTGAACGAGAGCGACGACTACATGCGCATCCACTACGACCTCGGCGTCGTGTACGCCCGCCTGGGCGACGAGGAGCGCGCCGGCCAGCACCTGCACGCGGCCGGCCGCTACGGCGACCTCCAGTCCCTCCTCACCCAGCCCGAGGCCGGGACCGATGGCGGGAACCTCGTCGCCGACGGCGACGCCGCTCTCGAGGCCGACGACCCGGAGGCCGCCCTCCGCCTCTACGCCGAGTCGACGGTGCGGGGCGGAACCCCCGTCGAATCGATGCCCTCGGTCCACCTCCGCATGGCGATCGCTGCGGCCCGCATGGGCAACGAGGACCTCGCTCAGGAGCACGCCACCGCCGCGAACCACTACATGGGCTCGATCGAGGAGCTGGCCCAGCTCCCCCTCCCCCCGCTCCCCGGCCAGTAGCGGGCGGCGGCGGCGGCGCCGCCCGTGCGAGGCGCGAACGCGAAGGAGCCCCGGTCGTTCGACCGGGGTTCCTCGTGCTCGTGCGACCGGCGGTGCTACTTGATGATCTTGGTGACGCGGCCGGCGCCCACGGTACGCCCACCCTCACGGATCGCGAACCGCAGACCCTCTTCCATCGCGATCGGCGCGATCAACGTGACCTTCATGATCGTGTTGTCACCC
>JACDCH010000383.1 GCA_013694495.1 Acidimicrobiia bacterium
AGCCCACCCCCCGCCTCCACCTCTACGTGCTGCTCGACCGCTCGGGCTCGATGGAGTCGATCCGCGACGACGTGCTCGGCGGCTTCAACGAGCTGCTCGGCGAGCAGAAGGCGGCGGCCGGCCGGACCGACGCCGGCCCCGCCCCGCGGGTCACCCTCGTGCAGTTCGACAGCCAGGACCCGCAGGAGGTCGTGCTCGACGCCGCCCGCCTCAGCGCGGCCCGGCCCCTCGACCAGGCGACGTTCGTCCCCCGGGGCGGCACGCCGCTGCTCGACGCCACCGCCGCGCTGATCGGTCGGGCCGCGGCGCGCGTCGACAAGCGCCGGATCCTCGGCAAGCGGCCGGAGTCGATCGTGTTCGTGTCGATCACCGACGGCCAGGAGAACTCGAGCACCCGCCACACGCTGAAGGACGTCCTCGCGCTGGTCGACGCCAAGCGGGCCGAGGGGTGGACCTTCGCGTTCCTCAACTCCACGGTCGACGCCTACGACGACGCCACCAAGCTCGGCTACGACCACCGCAGCGTGCAGGCCTTCGCCCCCGACGGCGCCGGCGCCCGGGCTGCGTTCCGGTCGACGTCGGCCGCGGTGATGAACCGTCGCGTCAAGCTGGCGAAGAACGAGGCCTTCGACGCCGGCGACCTCTTCGAGGGCGACAAGCCGGCGGAGGTGGACCGCAACAGCCGAACCTGACCACCCGGCGCGTCGGGCGGTGCTGTCCACCGCATGTCCACAGGGTTGCACCCCTTGCGCTCCACAGGGCCATGAGCAGATGGTGACCGTCGATGGTTGTGGACGGGGGGACGGTCGCCGCCGAGTTGCGTCGTCGTCGACTCGGCCGACGGGGGCTCGCCACGCGGGTGGCGAGCTCGACGGCGACGACGTGGTTGCCGGCGTCCGACAACCTCCGCTCGGTCGACAAGGACCTGCTCCTCCTCGCCGCGATGTTGCTCGCCCGCAACGAGCGCGCCCCGGGTCCCGGCTGGGGGCCACCGGACGGCTGACGGTTCCCCTTCCGTCTCCGCCCGGTGTCCCCCGGCCGACGAGCCGATCGGTACGGTCCGGCGTCGTGCCCGACCTCCCCGCCGCCGCGGTGTTCGACAACGACGGCCTGCTGCTCGACACCGAGGAGGCGTGGACCCGGGCCGAGGTCCGGCTGTTCGAGGCCCACGGCTCGACGTTCACGCCGGCCCACAAGCGGGAGCTGATCGGGTCGTCGCACGTCGTCGCCGCGGGGAAGCTCGCCGTGATGCTCGACCAGCCGGGGCAGGGCGAGGCGCTGGTCGACGAGCTCGACGCGCTGGTGATGGAGGAGGGTCGAGCAGGGGTGGTGCCCCGGCCCGGTGCGGTGGCCCTGCTCGACGCCCTCGACGGGGCCGGCGTGCCGCTCGCGGTAGCGTCGAACTCGCGGCGCGCCTTCCTCGACCTTGTGCTCGGCGGCGCCGGCCTCGCCGACCGGTTCGCGGTCACGGTGGCCGGCGACGAGGTGGCGGCTCCGAAGCCCGCCCCCGACCTCTACCTCGAGGCCTGCCGCCAGCTCGGCGTCCCCGCCACCGACGCGGTCGCCCTGGAGGACTCCCCCACCGGCGTCGCCGCGGCCCGGGCCGCCGGGATGGTGGTGCTCGGCGTGCCCTACCTCGAGGAGCTCGAGCTCGACGCCCACGTGGTGGCGAGCAGCCTCGCCGACCCGGCCATCCACGTCGCCCTCGGCCTCGACGACCGTCGGTAGCCTCCGGGCGTGCGGGACCCCAAGGTCGAGCAGGTCCTCGACCGGCTCCGCGAGGGCGGCGGGCGGCTCACCCGGGCGCGGCGCCAGATCGTCGAGGCCATGGTCGCGGGCGACCACCGCCACCTCACGGCCGGCGACATCGTGGAGATCGTCCGCCGCCGCGACCCCGACTTCCACGAGTCCACCGTGTACCGCACCCTCGAGCGCCTCGCGGAGCTCGGCGTCGTCCGCCCCGTGCAGCTGACGCCGGGGGCCACCGTGTTCCACCTCGTCGAGGGCCCGCACCTCCACCACCACCTGCTCTGCGA
Organism: Acidimicrobiia bacterium; assembly: GCA_013694495.1. Classification (GTDB taxonomy): domain Bacteria; phylum Actinomycetota; class Acidimicrobiia; order Acidimicrobiales; family JACDCH01; genus JACDCH01. The sequence goes on from JACDCH010000383.1 coordinate 2,037, forward strand.
CCGGTGCGGCACGGTCATCGAGGCCAGCGACGACCTCCTCGACGCGCTGGCCGTCGAGGTCGGCCGCACGTACGGCTTCGCCCTTCAGTCGGCGGCGGCGACGCTGCACGGCGTCTGCTCGGCGTGCCACGAGCACCACGAGCACGACCACAGCCACGACCACGGCGCCGGCCACCGCCATTAGCGGACGGTCGGTGGAGCGTCCGTCAGCGGACCCGGGGGTCGAAGCCCCGGGGCAGCTCCAAGCGGTGGCGGACGAGCAGGTCGGCGTCGGCGAGCACGTCGGCGGTCGGCCCGTCGGCCACCACCCGTCCCCCGTCGAGGATCACCGAGCGGGGGCAGAGCTCGAGGGCGTAGGCGAGGTCGTGGGTGACGATCAGCGTGGTGATCCCGAGCGTCGTGATGATGTCGGACAGCTCCCGCCGGGCGGCGGGGTCGAGGTTCGACGTCGGCTCGTCGAGCACGAGCAGGTGGGGATCCATGGCCAGGACCGTCGCCACCGCCACCCGGCGCCGCTGCCCGTAGCTGAGGTGGTGGGGCCGGCGATCGGCGTGGTCGGCCATCCCGACGGCCGCCAGCGCGGCGTCGACCCGCGCCCTCAGCGCCTCGTCGCGGTAGCCGAGGTTGGCCGGGCCGAAGGCCACGTCGTCGCGCACGGTCGGCATGAAGAGCTGGTCGTCAGGGTCCTGGAAGACCACACCGACCCGCCGGCGGATCTCGGCCAGGGCGCCGGCGGTCACGGGCAGGCCGCCGACCGCGACCGTGCCGCGACCGGGCCGGTGGATGCCGTTGAGGTGGAGCACGAGCGTCGTCTTGCCGGCGCCGTTGGGGCCGAGGAC
>JACDCH010000390.1 GCA_013694495.1 Acidimicrobiia bacterium
CCATCAGCCCGCCGCGGACGCCGTTGGTCTGGGACGCCGGGCGGTTGTGCGTGTCGATGCCGACGTACACGACGCCGCGCCAGACCACCGGCGACGACTCGATCTCCACCGGCGTGTCGGTGAGGCCGTTCGAGCGGTCGACCTTCCACACCAGTGCACCGGTACCGGCGTCGAGCGCGTAGAGCCGGGGGCCGGCGCCGAAGATCACGAGCCGCTTCGTGACCCCGCCGACGACGACGTCGGTCACCGCCGCGGAGGAGACGATGGGCCCGAACGCCGCGCCAGGCGCGGCGTCGGTCTGGTACGACCAGCGGCGGGCGCCGTCCGACAGCCGCAGCGCGTACATCGTGCCGCTCCAGTCGCCGACGTAGACGGTGCCGCCGACGACGGCTGGCGAGGCGGTGACCGTGCGGGGCATCGGCACGGTCCAGGCCGGCGCCATCGTGAGGGCGGTGAGCGGGTTGATCGACGTGTTGCACTCGGTCGAGAACGTGCGCCCGAGGTCGGCGCCGTACATGCCCCAGTCCCCGCAGCCCCACTGCGACGACGAGTTGGGCGACGTGACCGGCGGACCGGCGGCGCCGGTGACGGTGACGAAGCCCTGCCCGTCCGGGTACATCAGCCCGGTCGCCAGGGTCTCGGGGTGCTGGGGTTGGCCGTCGACGAAGCGGATCACCCGCTGCGTGCCGTTGTGGTCGCCGGGGCCGGGCGCCGGCAACGTGAGCTGCACGCCGATGTCGGCGTAATAGAGCGACCCGTCGTCGCCGACGGCGAGGCCGAACGGCGTGCCGGTGGCGTAGGGAGGCTGCAGGTCGAGCACCGGCGGCGACAGCACCCGGCGCACGAACGCGCCGGCGTGGTCGTACTCGGCGATGACGCCCGACAGCACGCTCGACACGTAGTAGTGGCCGTTGGGCGCGCCGACGATGGCGCTCGGCGTGAGGGCGCCGATGGGGTCGGCGGTGATGAACCGGGTCGCGGTGACGCGACCCTCGGTCACGAGCGGCGCGCCGGACGCGTCCGTGCGGCCGCAGCCCTCGGCCGCGGTGGGACCGGTCGGCCAGGCGCCCTCGAACCGGTAGATCCCTCCGAGCCGCAAGCTGCCGCCGCCGAGGTCGGGGCGGTTGGCGGCGACGAACACCGTGCTCCCCTCGACCCAGATGCCGCCCGCGGTCGGGATGCCGATGTCGATCTTGCAGTAGGGCACCGCGTAGGAGTCGAAGCCGGCGCCCCGGAACCACACGATCAGCTGCCCGTTGGCCGCCCCCTGCGGCTGCTGGTCGCCGACGTCGGACGTGACGAGGTCGCCGTTGGGGAGGAAGCCGCAGCCGTAGTTCTCGGCGTTGTCCGGCGTCGCCTGGTAGGTGGGCGTGAGCTTGCCCACCTGCACGACCGACAGGTTCCCGACGGCGGTGCCGAGGAGATCGAAGTAGCCCCAGCCCTGCAGCGGGTCGGGCTGGAACGTGTCCTCGCCGGCGATGAACGACCCCGGCCGCAACGGGTCCTCGCAGATCTGGGCGTTGACGTCTCGGCTGTTCGGATCGGCCGGCGCGTCGGCGTTCGACGGCACCACCACCTGCTGCGCCCCGGTCACCGGGTCATAGGCCCGCAGCCGGTTGTCCTCGGCGCCCAGCAGCACCCGCTGCGCTGGCGGCAGTTCGGCTCGCGCCTCGCCCCGATCGAGCACCGGCGCCGACGCCACCACCGCCAGCAGCACGACGAGCACCCGCACGTGTCGAGCCATGGCCACCGCTCCGCCCCCGGGACCCGGGTGCCCCGTCCGCCCCAGACCAGGACAAAGGTGACGCAAGTGTCAGAACGGCCATCGTCGCTCGCCTCGGCGGGCTCCGCGCGAACCACGGTCCTTCACGGTGTTGCTCGACGCGTACCTCGAGCACACGAAAACGACGACTGGTGTGCACCAACCGGGACGCTCTCGTCCCGGCGGTGCACACCTGTCGCTGGACCGGGCTTCAGATCGACCAGACGTAGTACACGTAGCCGGTCCCGAGGTTCGCGGCTCCACTGCCCGGAGTGGCGATGCGGGGCGAGAAGCCCTCCCAGTGGTCGTAGTGGCCGTAGACGGCGGGCGAGTTGTACTGCGCCACCGCTCGGAGGTACATGTTCGACGGCGTGTTGCTGAACGTTCCGCAACCGCTGGCGTTGGTCCGCCCGCTCCGCTGCAGCGAGATCAGCCGGCCGGTGGAGTCGGTCCGCCACAGCTGCATCGGTTGGTTGGCGTAGGCGGTGTTGTTGCTCCAGCGGAAGCACGCCGTTGTCGACGTCGCGGCGTGGGCGGAAGGAACGCCGGCTGCGAGGGTCGCGGTGAGGGCGATGAGGATGGCGGCGATGAGGCGGCGGAAGGCGTTCATGGGGTTCTCCTTGTGTTCGGAAGAGCGGTCGCTCTCGGTGACATGACTGTCCTCCGAGACGGCCGCCGGCTCCGTGCCACGAGGGACACCGCAACTGTTCGCGGCGACACAATTCGTCGGCCTGGCGCTCATCCCCCGGGTCTCGAGTGCCGCCCACCGACGGAGACCTTCACCCGACGCGAATCGTCAGCCTGTCGGCGCTGTGTTGGCGGCCAGGGCGGCCGGCAGGCCACGGACGAGGGCGGGACGAGCCATCAACGGGCCCGCTGGGCGAGCGCACCTCGGTCGACGACATCGAGCTTGCCGCGGGCGACAGCGACCAGACCGTCGGCGACGACTCCCTGCAGCACGCGGTTGGCGGTGGGGCGGGTGGTCCCGGCCATCGATGCCAGGTCGTCCTGCGTGAGCGCGATCTCGCCGCCGTCGTAGAGCTCGTCGAGCTCGAGGAGGCGGCGCAGCACCCGCTTCTCCGCCGGCAGGTACAGGGCCTCCACCAGCTGCTCGGAGAGGCGCCGCACCTGCCCGGCGACGTGATCCAGCAGGAGGCGCTCCACGGTGGGCTGCCGAGCCCGGAGCTCGTCGAAGTCGGCGTGGCCCAGCCGCAGCGTCTCGGCAGGCTCGAGGGCCACCGCAGTCGCTGACCTCCGTGACTCCACGCTCAGCAGGGCCTGCTCGCCGAAGCCCTGACCGACGCCGAGGACGGTCAGCGTGGCGACGTCGCCGGCGGGCGTCCCCACCCGGATCGCCACGCGGCCCTTCGCGAGGAGGTGGAAGGAGTCGCCAGGGTCGTCGGCGTGGAAGATGATGTCGCCGCGCTTGTAGCGGCGGCGGACGGCCACCGCCAGGACGGCGCGTCGGTCCGCTTCCCCCAGCCCCGCCAGCAGGTCGAACTCCATCCCGGTCCGACGCTACTTCGAGGGCCGGTCGTGATGGGGTCGGTCAGCGGAAGCGGACCAGCGCGACGTGCGAGGTGCCGTCCGCCAACGTGAGGACGACGGATCGGCACCCAGTCGCGCCGCGCGAGACGCCGAGCGCATACGTGTAGTCGCCGCTGCCGACCGGGTGGGCGATCGACCCGGCGGGCGTCTTCTTGGGCAGCAGGCGCTCGATCCTGTCCTCGGCGAAGGCTGGGCAGGCGATCGATGTGACCACGACGCCGGTGACGACCTGGGCGGCCGGCCCCTCGTCGCGAGCGAGTCGGATCGGCACCGGCACGATGACGTCGCGGCCCGACACCACGTTCAACACGTCGCCGTTGTCGATCGGCTGCTGGAAGCCGAGGAACTCGTAGTCGACTTCGTAGGCGCACGTGACCCCTGAGCGTTGGTTGCCGGCCGCGTCGATCGCGGTGGGAGCTATTGCGGTCCGCGTGCCGATCGTCGACGTGTCGAGCACGACGGTGCCGGTGGCTGGTGTCGTCAGCCCTGACGTCGCGTCGAACGCGGCCCACGATGCTGTGGCTGTCGAACCCGTCGTGACCGGACCGGACGGGCACGTGATCCCGACGGTGGGCGGTGTCGCGTCCGTGCGGAACGCCGCCGAAGCCTGGTCGCCGCCGCCGTCCGTGGCGACGACATCATGCGATCCGTCAGCCACCCCCACCGGCGTGAACGGCGCGGTGTAGGTCGACGCCTGCCCACCGTCGATGGAGACGGTGCGCGTGCCGGAACCGCCGTTGACCGTGATCGACGGCGGCGCCTGCGTGTACTCGCCCACCGCGGGCGTCGGTGTCAGGGTGATCGTGAGGTCGTCGACGACGGTGTAGCCGCACGACACGCCGGACCGCTCGTTGCCGGCGTTGTCGATCGCCGTGGGCGCGACCGCCGAACGGGAGCCGGGCGTCGAGGTGTCGAGCGCGACCGACCCGGAGGCCGGCGTGGTCAGCCCCGAGGTCGGATCGGATGCCGTCCACGGCGCCGACGAGCTCGATCCGGTGAGCACGGACCCCGATGGGCACGTGATGGCGACGTCCGGCGGCGTGGCGTCGGTGCGGAACGTTGCCGACGCCTGGTCGTCCCCGGCGTCGGTGACGACGACCGTGTGACCGCCGTCGGCCAGGCCGGCAGGGGTGAAGGGGGCGGTGTAGGGCACAGCCGTCCCGCCGTCGACCGCCACCGTCAGCGGGGCGGTGCCGCCGCTGGCCGTGATCTGGGGGGCCGAGGTCGTGTAGGCGCCGGGCACGGGAGCCGGATCGAGCGTGACCGCGACGGGCGTCAGCGGCGGGGGGGGCGGCGGCGCATCGCCCGGCGTGCCGAGCAGCAGAGCCGCCTTGTTGGACGCCGTCCCGACGTTCCCGGCCCCGTCGACGACCTGGACGAGGAAGCGGACCTCGTCGCTGGCGACGGGCGTCGTGGCCCGGTACACCCCGCCCGTCGGCACGAGGACGAGGGGACGCCACCCAGTGCCGTCGTCGAGGAGGGCAACGGCCTGCGCGATGCCGGAGGGGTCGTCGGCGGTCGCCGTCAACGTGATCGACCCGTCGTCGACGTTGCCGCTGACCGGCCCCACAGCCGGGGAGTCGTGGTCGACCGAGCTGGAGTAGAAGACCCTCACGCCGACCGTGCCGAAGCGCTCGAGGATGCCGACGCCGGCGGGATCGGGCGTGGCGTCGTCGGTGTAGCGGGCGGGGATCGCCACGAGCGTCTGGCGCTGCAGGAGCCCCTCGGCACCCACCAGCCCGTCGGGATCCGTCGCCGTGGCGATGGTGGCGAACACCGAGGGGAAGGACACGCCGACGGGTGCGTTCTCGGCCTCGTTCGCCCCGAGGTCGAGGGTGGCGGTGGCGAAGGCGGCGTCGAGCGCCTCGGTCGTGACGTCGTCGATGGCCGTCACGAGCGCGCCGTGCGCCGCGATGCCGTTCGGCAGGCCGGCCGGCGTCACGTCGATCTCGACGCTCGGCAGGATCGGGCGACCGGGGACGGCCACCGTGCCCGGCAGGTCCTGGCCCGGCAGCGTGCCCTCGTAGAACGTGCCGGTCGGGCCCGTGCGGGGCGTGAACGTGGGCTCGACGACGAGGTCGATCGCGGACAGGCCGCCCCCGATCGGCGCCGGGATGCGGTTGGTGCGGGGCGGGCGCACGGGGTCCTCGTCGCCGACGCGGTACATCGGGATGCCGTAGAGGACGGTCGACTCGAGCGCCTTCTCGTCGTACCCGCCGTAGAGGCCCTGGGTGGCGAAGTACTGCTGCTTGGCGAAGGCGACGGCGTCGCCGACCGTCAGCGTGCCGTCGAGGTTGCGGGCGAAGAGGGCCATCAGGCGCTCGTGGAGGGCGACGGTGGCCTGGTCGCCGTAGCCGAAGCCAGTCGTCGCGAGGTACACCGCACCCTCGCCCGTCACCGCCGCCGCCAGGTCGGCGGCGTTGTCGCCGCCGCCCACGACGGCATCGCTGACGGACAGCCCGCCGTGGCAGCCCATCGAGAAGACGAGCCGGGCGCCGGCCGGGATCGCGGCGGCGACGTCGGCCGCGGTGAAGCCAGGGTCGGCCTGGTCGGCGGGCTGGCCGCCGGTGTGGTCGAGGTGGGCGTAGACGGCGGCGGCGTCGGGGGCCTCCGCGAGGTCACCGAGGAGGTCGGCCGAGGTCCAGGTCTCGCTGATGTGCGTGTCGAGCACCGCCGGCGCGCCGCCGGCGGTGGTCAGCGACTGCTGCAGCAGGGTCGCGGCGCGGGTCGCGCCGTCGGTCATGAAGTCGTAGCCGGACACGGACGCCCGGCCCGCGTCGAGCCGGCCCCCCGACGCGAGGAAGGTGTCGACCTGGCTCACGATCTCGGCGGGCGCTTCGACGAGGCGGCCCACGGCGAGATCGGGCACGTAGAGGCGGCGGTTGGCCCACGGGATCGGGTCGACGTCGCCGTAGGGGTCGTCCGAGAGGTACCGGCTCCCGGCGAACGCGCCGTACAGCGAGGTGGCCACATCGAACGTGTCGGCGTAGCCCGCCTCGTTGCCCCAGCGCGTTGTGTCGAGCAGGCGGGCCATCGGGATGATGTCGTCGGCGCCGACGACCACGACGTTGGCCAGGTCGGGGTGAACCGCCCGGATGTCCATCACGAGGCCGCTGATGGCCGCCACCACCGCGTTGGCCGCGTCGGCGTCGCACGGGTTCGCGTTCCACGCGGCGTACGCCGCAGCCACCGTCGCGTCGGCCTCCACGGGCAGCACGACGCCGTTGACGTCGGGGGCGGTCGCCAGGGCCTGCGAGGCGGCGACGACGGCAGCGGCCCCGGCCGTCCCGAAGGTGTCGCCCATCCGCTCCTGCGCCACGAGGATCAGCGTGTCGAGCCCGGCCGGGAGCGAGCCGAGGTCGGGCGGCGCGCCGGGCACGCCGCCGCTACGCGCGTAGGCGGGGCACGTCGGGACCTGGTCGGGGACGACCTCGCGCACTCGAAGCACGTAGGGCAGGTCGCTCGTCGCACCGGCGTAGGGCCGCACCTCCAGCAGGTCCGCGCCCACGGCTTCGGCGGCCTCGACGTCGCTGCCGACCGTCGCCGACCGGGCCGCGACCGTCTCGCCGACGAGCCCGCCGGCATCCGCGTCGGCCGCCGGTGATCCCGGGCCGGTGCCGGGCAGCAGGTCGCCGGCATCGTCCTCGAGCGGGGCGACAGTGGGCCCGATGGCCCGCGTCGGCTGATCGCTCGGCCCGGCGCCGACGGAGTCCGCGGGCGGGCCGTACAGCACCAGGTCGGCGTCACCCGCCAGGTGCGACAGCCGGACACCGACGACCGTTCCGACCGCGGGGTCGAAGTCGAACACGTCCGTGTCGGTGGGGTCGGACAGGTAGCCGAACCGGAGGACGTCGCCCTCGAGCGGTTGCGCCGATCCGGCGTCGGGGCCGGCGTCGGCGGACTCGACCACCGTCACGGTGGCAGGACCCGAGGAACCGGTCACCCCGCCGGCGACGACGTCCACGCGAGCCTCGGCCGGGCCGACGCGCAACGACGGCAGCGACGAGAAGGTGACGGTGTGGGCGCTCCCCGGCGTGGTCCCGGTGACCGAGAACCGCAGGGTCGTGGCGCCGGCCGCGTGGGTCACGGTCGGCCTGCTGGCCAGCGCCAGTCCGGCGCCGGGGACGACGGACGCGGGATCCACGCGCCACCCGGCGGGGAGGGACACGACGGCCGTCGTCGGGAGCGGGGCCTCCCCGCCGGTCGCCGTGAACCCGACCGTCCAGTCGAGGACGGTGGGCGCGGCGGCGTGCTCCTGGATGCCAGAGGTCAGGAGGTCGAGGTCCTCCCACGGGAAGTCGGACTTGTCGAGGAAGCCGGTGACGACGTCGTTCACCTCGATCGACGACGGGAGCACCGCCGCGAGGTCGCGAACCGAGAGCGCGTCGACCCCGCCCTGCAGGTCCTGGAGGCGGGCGGTGGGGCGCAGGAACCCGGCCCCACCGGCGCTGGCCACGGTGGCGCCGGCGCAGTCGAACACGGCCAGGTCGCACACGGCCACGAGCTCGTCGCGACGGAGCGGGTCGAGGTCGTCGAGGGCCGCCGCGCCGATCGCGCCGACCTGGGTGTGCAGCGACGCGGGCAGGAGCCCGATCCGGGTCACGTCGAGCTTGAGCTCGTCGAGGAACACGTCGAGGACCGGGGCCCCCGCCGTCGTGAGGACCACCCGGTTCGGTCCGATCGGCGGCCGGCGTAGGGCCGGGACCGCCTCGAGGACGGGCGCCGCGGTCGGCCGGAGGTCGAGCTCCGCCAGGGACGTGTCGGCCACGACGCCGAGCGTCGAGCAGTCGGCGTCGGAGCCATCGGCGAGGACCTGGCACCACGAGCGGCCATCGGCATAGACGAGCGACTGGACGGGAGTGGCGCCGAGCTGGAGCGCCGCCGGGCTCAGGTTCTGGAGCGGGTTGCCGTCGGAGTCGAGGTCGCCGGTCGTGAGGTCGTGCAGCGCGTGCTCGGCGGGCAGCACCACCGGGACGCCCGTCAACAGGTCGAGCAGCTGGCCGAACGACACGTTCTGGCTGGGTCGGCCTGCGTAGGGCGTGCCCGCCAGCAGGGCGGGCCAGCCGCCGGGGTAGTCGACGGGGAACTGCGACAGCGGCGCCCGGCGCAGGTTCGGGGCCCGGCGCAGGTTCGGCGCGATGGCCTCCAGCGGCGCCCGCCGCAGGTTCGGGGCCCGCCGCAGGTTCGGGGCGCGGCGCAGGTTCGGGGCCCGCCGCAGGTTCGGCGCGGTCGCGACGTCGAGACCGAGCTCGCGGATCGCCTCGGTGGGGATGTCGTTGATCGCCACCTCGGTGGCACCGGGCGGCGTCGTGGGCGCCGCCGGGGTGAGGGTGGCGGCGACGGTCGCCGGCGGCGTGCCGGAGACCGTGACGACGTACAGGTCGGTGCCGCCGCCATCCACGTCGTCCGCCGTGAGGGGTCCGGCCGCCTGGACGGCGACGACGGTTCCGTCGTTCGACAGCGAGGCCGCCTCCAGGTAAACGCCGCTGCCCGCAGCGGGATCGACGCTCGACGTGACCCTCAAGGGTGCGTCGCCGACCTCGGTGAGGTACAGCTCGGGAGTTTGGCTGGTGTCGCTCCCGACCGGACGTCCAAACGCGAGCACGCGACCGCCATCGACGACCCGGACCGCCCCTCCGGTGTCGTCGACGATGACCGGGAAGGGGTGGTGATCGATCTGCCCGGTTTCGTCGAGGACACCGTCCTCGTCCACGTCGCGATCGACGAGCACCGAGCCGAGCGCGCTCGGGGCCAGCGCGGTCGGACCGTCGAACGCCAGCCACCGCCCGTCAGGCGAGATTCCGAGCGGCGCGCTCAACCCAGCCGCGAGGGAGCCGTCCTCGAAGCGGTTCAGCATCCGGTTCGACGTCGCGCCCGCCTCGTCGAAGACACCGTCGGCATCGACGTCGCGGTCGCCGAGGTACGCGTCCTGGCCGGTTCCGGCGTCCTGGGGGTCGAGGGGCTTGTTGGTCGAGAACACGACCCAACGACCGTCCGAGGACATGTCGAGGCCCTGGGCGTGGCCGAACTGGCCCGTCGAAGGTCCCGCTGTCACGTGCGCCAGCCTGGTCGAGCCGGGCTCGTCGAACCGCCCGTCGGCGTCCACGTCTCGGTCGACCACGAACGTCTCGATGGCATCGGCGCCGCCGACGAGGATTGTCTCGCTGATTGTGGTGAACGCGACGTGCCGCCCGTCCCCGGACATGGCCACGTCCAGGAGCAAGCCGCCGGCCAGCGGGCCGAACGGCTGCCCGGGCGCTTGCACGCGGCTGACGATCGTCGTGTGCGTCGCTCCTGGTTCGTCGAACAGCCCATCCATGTCGGTGTCCCGGTCCCGGACGTAGACCTGGGCGCGAAAGTTGAACTCGGACGGTGATCCGACTGTGCCCGAGCCGAAGGCCACGAAGCGGCCGTCGTCCGAGACGCTCTCGTCCCCCAGCAGGAAGGAGGACCGTCCCGAGCTCGGATCGGCGACGTCGGGCGCCGTCTCGGTCATCCGGGTGATCGCACCGGTGGTGCGGTCGAGCGCGAAGAGGTCAGACGTCGAGCCGTTGGGGTCGTTCGCCACGAGGGTCGGGTCCTGAGAGTCGAAGAACACCCAACGCCCGTCGGCCGACATCGCGGTCTGGAGGGCGGAAGAACCGCCGGTGTTGGTGTCGTACCGCTCGATCGACAGGATCTGCGGGTCGGCCGCAGCCGGCGCCGCCTCGAGCACGGGGACCACCACGCACGTGGCCGCAAGGGTCGCCAAGGCGACTGTCGCGCGTGCAACCGCTCGTGACGCGACGTTCATGAACTCGATCCCCATCCTCCGCCGGCGAGCCGGGTGCCCGCCGCGCATCTTAAGCGTCCACCGTGCAGGAGCGCCCGGTAACGGTCGGTGTTCACCCGCACGGATGAGCCGTGCTCGCCGGCATCGACGCGGCAACACTGGTGCTCGATGGGGATGGAGCTCGCCGCCTACGTGCCGCGCCTGGCGGGCCGGCTGCTGGCGGCCGGGCCCCCCGGAACGGCGCACGTGCTCGACGGCACGTTGGCGTTCTACGACGTCTCCGGCTTCACCCGGCTGAGTGAGCGGCTCGCTCGAGCCGGCCGCATCGGGGCGGAACTGACGAAGGCGGCGATCAACGCCGTCTTCGAGCCGGCCATCGGCGCCCTCCTCGACGCCGGGGGTGACGTCCTGAAATTTGGCGGCGACGCGCTGCTCGTGTGGTTCGACGGACCGGGGCACGCGGAGCAGGCGGCGGTGGCGTCGGCCGGGCTGCAGCGCCTCATCGCGACCGTCGGGCGGGTCGAATCCGCATCGGGTCCGGTGCGGCTGCGCATGTCGGCCGGCCTGGAGTCCGGCCCGGTCACCTTCGTGCTCGCGCCGCGACCGCACCACGACCTCCTGGTCGCCGGCACCACGGTCGACGCCACGCTCCGGCTCGAGGCGGCGGCCGCCGCCGGTCAGGTGCTGGTGGGGCCGAGCGCTTCCGGGCAGCTGCGTCCGGCATGGACCGCCGGCGAGCGGCTCCGCGTCGGGG
>JACDCH010000392.1 GCA_013694495.1 Acidimicrobiia bacterium
TGCCCACCAGCACCCGGCGGGCGCCGGCCTCGACCGCGGCCGAGATCAGCTCCCCGGTGCCGTAGGTCGACGCCGCGATCGGATCGTTCTCCGCCGCGCCGCCCAGCAGCGCCAGCCCCGACGCCAGCGCCATCTCGACCACCGCCCGCCGACCGTCCAGCCGCCACCCCGCCTCGACGGGGTCGCCGAGCGGGCCGGTGACCGTCGTCGTCCGGTTCGGGCCACCCAGCGCGTCGAGGAAGCCCTCGCCGCCGTCGGCCACGGGGACCTCGTCGCAGTCCCAGCCGTTCTCCCAGGCCGCCCGGCCGATGGCGGCGGCCACCGCCCGCGCCGATGCCGTCCCACGGAAGGTGTCCGGAGCAGCCACGACGCGCACGGCCCGTAGTTTGGTCGGCCGTGCCCGGACCCACTCGGCCAGTCGTCCTGCTGTCGAATCGCGGGCCGCTGACGTTCACGGCCGGCGACGACGGGCAGCTCTCGGCGAAGCGGGGCGCCGGCGGCCTCGTGTCCGGGCTCACCTCGCTGTTCGCCGGCTCGGTCGACGACCTGTGGATCGCGGCGGCGATGACCGACGGCGACCGCGCCGCGGCCCGCCAGGGCGTCGTCGACGCCGACGACCTGCGGGTCCGCCTGCTCGAGCTCGACGCCGAGGCCTACCGGGCCGCCTACGACGTCGTGTGCAACGCCACGCTCTGGTTCGCCCACCACGGCCTCTTCGACGCCGCCCGCCGCCCCCGCCACGACCGCCGGTGGGCGGCGGCGTGGGCCGCCTACCGCCAGATCAACGGCGCCTTCGCCGACGCCGTCGCCGAGTCGGCGCCGGAGGGGGCGGCCGTGCTCGTGCAGGACTACCACCTGTGCCTCGTGGCCCCCGCCCTGCGGGCGGCCCGGCCCGACCTCCGCCTCGTCCACTTCAGCCACACGCCGTTCGCCTCGCCCGAGTGGCTGCGGATGGTGCCCGACGCCGCCGCCGAGGAGCTGCTGCACGGGATGGCCGCCCACCACGCCTGCACGTTCCACACCCGGCGCTGGGCGGCGGCGTTCGAGGCCTGCTGCTCGGCGTACGGCGTGGCCGCTCCCACCACCGGCGTCTCGCCGCTCGCCGCCGACGCGGAGGACCTGGCTGGCATCGCCGGCAGCGATGCGTGCGCGACCGCCACCGCCGACCTCGTCGAGCTGCTCGGCGACCGGCAGCTGATCGTGCGGGTCGACCGGGTGGAGCTGTCGAAGAACCTGCTCCGGGGCTTCCACGCCTACGACCTGCTCCTCGAGGAGCACCCCGAGCTGCGGGAGCGGGTGGTGCTGGCCGCCCTCGTGTACCCGAGCCGCGAGGGCCTCCCCGAGTACCTCGCCTACCGGCAAGAGGTCGAGACGCTCATCGGCCTCCTCAACCGGAAGTGGGCCACGCCGGGCTGGGACCCGATCGTCTACGACCCGAGCGACGACTTCCCCCGCTCGGTCGCCGCCCTCCGCCGCTCCGACGTGCTGCTGGTCAACCCCATCCGCGACGGCCTGAACCTCGTCGCCAAGGAGGGGCCGATCCTGAACGACCACGACGGCGTACTCGTGCTGTCCACCGAGGCCGGCGCGTGGGACGAGCTGGGCGGCGCCGGCGCCCTCGGCGTCAACCCCTTCGACGTCGTCGCCACCGCCGACGCCCTCCACGCGGCCCTCACGATGCCCGCCGCCGAGCGACCCACCCGGGCGGCGTCGCTGCGGGCCGCCGCCGGCGCCCGCACCCCGGCCGACTGGCTCACCGACCAGCGCACCCTCGCCGGCTGACCACACAACTCGCCGGAATGGGGCGAAGCGAGTGACGGCGAAGAACTCGCCGGAGGCGCTGGGGGTCTGGGGGCGGAGCCCCCAGGCATCGGCCGCAGGGCGACGAAGTCGGCCGAGGACCGCAACGCCCGAGCGGAGCGAGGACGACAACACTCGCCGGAACGGAGCGAAGCGAGTGACGGCGAAGATTTCAGCCTCGAGAAGCGGGGTCGGGCAGCAGCGCTCGGAGGAGGTGGAGGGCGCCGGAGGGGCCGTCGACGACGGCGTCCGCAGCGTCGAGGAGCGCCTCGGGGGCCTCCGGGCTGCGGACCGCGACCTTGGCCACGGCCGCCCCCTCGATGGCGAGGGCATCGAGGGCGGTGAAGGCGGGGAGGTCGCCGGCGTCGTCGCCGATGTAGAGCGCGGCCCGCAGGCCATCGACCAGGGTCCGCACGGCCGTGCCCTTGTCGCACTCGATCGGAGGGTGGAGCTCGACCGACATGCGGGCCGGGCGCACGAGCAGGCCGGAACGGACGGCCTGGGCGTCGGCCCAGTCCTTGACCTCGTCGGCCAGTTCGGGGTTGGCGCGGTAGTGCAGGGTCAACGAGAGGCCCTTCGACTCGACCAGCATCCCGAGGGGGCCCCCGGCCCGGGAGGCGGTGGCCACGTGCTGGACCACCTCGCGCCACACGCCGGCGCCTTCGAGGTCGGTCCGGACGCCGTCGCGCAGGGATTCGAGGCCGTAGAGCCCCGACACGACGACGCCGTCGGGCACGACGTCCTCGAGGAAGTCGACGGGCCGGCCCGACACCACCGCCACCAGCCCGTACGGCTCGACGAGCGCGCCGAGCGCCTTGCGGACGCCGGTGAGCGGGCGGGCCGTCGCCGGGTCGGCGACGATGGGCGAGAGCGTCCCGTCGAAGTCGCAGAAGATCGCCGCCGAGGCGGGGTCGTCGCGCAGCGGGACGATCAGCTGATCGAGCGTCAAGACCGGGTGAAGGTACCTTCGCCGGTCATGGGGGTTCGAGGCAGCGCCGTGCTCGCCGTTGCCGCGCTCAGCGGCACCCTGCTCACGGGCTGCGACGACGGCACCGTGACGCTGCGGTTCCGTCCGGCCGAGGGCCAGGAGCTGGACTACGTCACCACGGTCGACTCCGTGACGACCACCCACCTCCCCTGCTTCCCGCCCACCGAGCCCCGGCGCGACCACACGAGCCTCGACGCCCACCAGCGCATCCTCGAGGTCGGCGACGACGGCGTGCTGGTCGAGGTGGCGCTGTCGCGACCCGGGATCGGCACCCGCACGTTCACGATGCGCTTCGACCGGGCCGCCCAGCTCACCGAGGTGGAGCGAGTCGAGGGCATCCCGGCCGAGGCCCTGGGCGAGCTCGGCCTCTCGGAGATCTTCCCGCCGGCGGCCGGCGCCCCACCGGCCGAGCCGCTGGCGCCCGGCGACCGGTGGACGATCGACGACGTCGTGCTGCTGACGGGGCAGGACGAGCCGACCCGCCTGGTCGGCGACGGCCGCCTGGTCGAGCTCGGCGTCGAGGACGGCGTCGACGTCGCCACCGTCGAGTCGACCACCGCGCTGCCGGTCAACACCCGCACCGAGGCGAGCACGGGCACCCGGTCGCTGAACGGGGTGCAGCAGACGAGCGTGACCGCCACCTACGAGCTGGCCGACGGGGCCCTGCGCCGCGCCGACGCGGTGACCACCGGCTCGTTCGCCCTCGTGCTCGGGCCGCCGCCCGGCGGTGGCGGGGACCCCTGTTCCGGCACCCTCGAGGTGGAGGTCAGGAGCTCCGTGACCCGCGTCGACTGACGAGGCCGGGTGCGGCGGGGATCAGGCCGGGGGCGTGAAGTCGGGGCCGAGGATGACGACGACGTTCGCCTCGGCGGGCGTGCCTGTCGGCGGCGTGGCGGGCAGCGGCTGGGCCGGGGTCGTGATGCCCAGGGCGGTGGCCACGGCGGCGCCGTCGGCGTCGTAGCCGGGCTGGAAGTACACGATGCTGGCCGGGACGTCCGGGCTGGTGTCGCCGACGGGCAGGGCGGTGAAGGCGAGCGTGGTGAGGGCCGTGGCCGACGTGGCCGCGCTCCCCGACGGGCCGCCGCCGTTCAGCACCTGGACGCGGACCTCGGCCGGCGCGTGGGAGACCGGGGTCGGTACGGTGGTGCCGCCTGCCCCGTCGGCGCCGGTGGTGGCGGTGGTGTCCGTGTCGCCGCCGTCGGCCTCCTCGGACGGCGTGGACGCCGTCGACGGCACGACGCCGGACTCGAGCCCCTTGCCCAGCAGCACGACGCCCACGAGGACGGCCGCACCGAGGAGGAGGGCGCCGCGGACGCTGCTCCCGGA
>JACDCH010000402.1 GCA_013694495.1 Acidimicrobiia bacterium
GCTTGAGCCGGAGCACGGCGGCGTCGCCGCCGGGAGCCACGACGGTGTTGAGGAACAGCTGGTGGTCGTACTGGTTCGACACCCAGCTCGTGTCGGCCAGCATCGCCACCAGCCCCCGGGCCGGATCGGTGACCGTAGCCACGACCGCAGCGGTGACGTCGGTGGCCCGGCGGGTGGCGAGGTCGGCGGGCTCGGCCCGGGGGCGGTCGTAGCGGGGGGCGTCCTCCTCGAGGGACTTGGCCGGGACGTCGGCCAGCACCTCGCCGCCGGGGCGGTCGAGCACCCGGAGCCGGCCGGTGCCGTTCACCTCGCCGATCACCGACGCCCGCACCTCCCACTTGGCTGCGATGGCCAGCACTTCGTCGAGGTGGGCCGGCTCGACGATGGCCAGCATCCGCTCCTGGGACTCGGACGTCATCACCTCGAACGCGGCCATCCCCGGCTCGCGCTGGGGGATCTCCGACACGTACACGTCCATCCCTGAACCGGCCTTGCTCGCCGTCTCCGACGTGGCGCACGTGAGGCCGGCGCCGCCGAGATCCTGCACGCCGACGGCCAGGCGGCGGTCGAGCAGTTCGAGGCAGGCCTCGATGAGCCGCTTCTCCTCGTACGGGTCGCCCACCTGCACGCTGGGGCGCTTGGCCGCGTCGTCGGCCTCCTCGCCGAACCCGGCCGAGGCGAGCACCGACACGCCGCCGATGCCATCGCGCCCGGTGGCCGAGCCGAGGAGCACGGCGAGGTTGCCGCTGCCGCTGGCCCGGCCCAGCACGAGCCGCTCCACGGGGAGGAGGCCGAGGCACAGCACGTTGACCAGCGGGTTGTCGGCGTAGGTCTCGTCGAAGACGACCTCGCCGCCGACCGTGGGCACGCCGACCGCGTTGCCGTAGCCCGAGACGCCGGCCACGACGCCCTCGGCGATCCAGCGGCTGCGGGCGTCGTCGAGGGGCCCGAAGCGCAGCGGGTCCATGGTGGCGATGGGCCGGGCGCCCATGGAGAAGACGTCGCGCAGGATGCCGCCCACGCCGGTGGCCGCGCCCTGGTAGGGCTCGATGGCCGAGGGGTGGTTGTGGCTCTCGATGCGCAGGGCGGCGCCGATGCCGTCGCCCACGTCGACCACGCCCGCCCCCTCGCCGGGGCCGACGAGGACGTGGGGCGCCTCGCTCGGCAGGCGCCGGAGGTGGATCCGGCTCGACTTGTAGGAGCAGTGCTCCGACCACATGACCGAGAACATGGCCAGCTCGAGGTGGTTGGGCTCCCGCTCGAGGATCGACGTGATGCTCTCGGCCTCGGTGTCGGTCAGGCCGAGGGCACGGTGGACCGGCAGGGGGTCGGGCACGCGCTCGACCATAGTGGTCGCCTCGCGCGCCCATTTCGCTTTGCAGATCGTTTCCGGCCTATCCTGCGAGCATGGCATTCAAGATGAAGTCGGTCGATCAAGGCAAGTTGTCGGACTTGATTGCGCAGACCACGCCACGCGGGCGCACCAGCAAAGGTGGCGAGCTGATCGAGGAATTCATCGGCGGCGGCGACGTGGCCGCCACCGTCGAGCTCGGTTCGACGAAGGAACGCAACGCGATTGCCATCTCTGCTGCCAACCACGCTCGTCGCGCCGGTTCGCAGATCTGGGTGCGCAAGCTCGGTGGCGGCACGGGCACCGAGCTGCTGCTCGTGAACCTGGCCAAGGCCGACGCCGCCACCCGCAAGGCCTACGAGACCCGCCCCCGCCCCGGCCGCCGTCCCACGAAGCGCTGACCCCTCACGTTCGTTGGCATCACCGTCTCAGACGCTGAGACGGTGATGCCGAAGAACGGGGGTCAGGCGGCGGCGGCGGCGCGGGCGCCGGCGGCCTCGAGGAGGCTGCGCAGCAGGGGGACGCCGTCGGTGGAGCCCAGGAGCTCGTGGCTGGCTCGCTCCGGGTGCGGCATCAGCCCGACCACGTTGCGGCCCTCGTTGCACACGCCGGCGATGTCGTCGACAGAACCGTTGGGGTTGTCGACGTAGCGCAGCACCACCCGGTCCTCGTCGCGCAGTCGGGCCAGGGTCTCGGCGTCGACGGTGTAGTTGCCCTCGAAGTGGTTCACGGGCACCTCGAGCACGGCCCCCCGCTCGGCGAGGGAGGTGAGCGCCGACGCTGTGGTCTCGACCCGGAGCTGCACCGTGGCGCACAGGAACTTCAGGCCGGCGTTCTTCTGCAGCGCGCCCGGCAGCAACCCGGCCTCGGTGAGCACCTGGAACCCGTTGCAGATGCCGACGACCGGCCCGCCCGCCGCCGCGAACGCCTGCACGCCGGCCATGACCGGCGAGAAGCGGGCGATCGCCCCGGGCCGCAGGTAGTCGCCGTGGGCGAACCCGCCGGGCACGACCACCGCGTCGGCGCCCCGCAGGCCGTCGTCGGCGTGCCACAGCAGTTCCGCCTCGCCGCCCAGCAGGCGGACCGCCTCGACGACGTCGTGCTCGCAGTTCGACCCGGGGAACACGACGACGCCCACGCGGGCGCTCACGAGGCCGGCGCCAGCAGCACCGCGCTGTCCTCGATCACCGGGTTGGTGAGGAACCGGGCCACGACGTCATCGACCTGCACCCGGGCGGCGGCCTCGTCGGCAGCCTCCACCTCGAACCGGATGCTCTTGCCGACCGTGACCCGCTGGATGCCGGCGAAGCCGAGCGTGGGCAGGGCCCGCTCGATGGTCGCCCCCTGGGGGTCGGCGACGCCCGGCTTGTGCCTGACCTCGACCTGTACCGAGAACCTCATCGCTGCCTCCGGTCAGGAGGATGCCACAGGCCGTCACCGGCCCGGCGAACCCGGTGGCTGGAGAACGGAGCCGGCGCAGTCGACTCGCCCGGTTCAGAAGCGGCGCAGGTACTCGCTGGAGCCGAGGAGGCCGACCGCGAGGCGGGCCAGCGGCGCGCCGGCCTGCAGCTGACCCATCCAGTACGCCAGCCCGGAGGCGTCCGGCGCCCGGCGCAGGAGCGCGGAGTAGACGACGATGACGTCGACGAGCGTGGCGGTGCCCCGGCTGTACTCGCCGGACTCGCTGAAGCCGGCCATGACGCCGCCCCGGCTGATGGTCCCGGCCGACAACCGGCCGCCCCAGTAGGCCGCACCGGCGGGGTCAGCGCCGCGGTGCAGGACGTTCCGGTACACGAGGTCGACGAAGCCACGGTTGTCGAGCAGGCCGTAGCGGAGGAGGAACTCGGGCGACAGGGTGAACGATTCCGACACCGACGCCAGGGACGTTCCGGCCCGGAGGCGGCTGACCCAGTGGTAGAGCCCGGCGACGTCGGGGCTGCGGCCGAAGTAGGCGAGGTAGAGCCGGGCCACGGGCTTCACCAGGCCGGAGAGCTCGGCCGACGACACGAGCGATGCCACCATCGACGCCTGGGTGGCCTGCCCGGACGAGAGGGCCATGCCCCACCCGCCGACCGCGCCGGCATCGGCGGGGCGGCCGAGCAGGTCGGTGTACTGCTGGGCGACGAGCGCTGCGGCGGACGAGAACGGCGCGAACGTGATCGGGCCGGCGGAGTACGGGATCGCAGGGGCCCGGAGGAACACGATCGTCGACCACACCCGCCCGTCGACGCGGACGATGCCGATGCCGACGCGGTTGAAGTCGCCGAGGATGTTGTGGCGGTGGCCGGTCGAGGCCATGTACGCCGCCTGGGCGCTCTCGACGGTGCCGGTGTAGCCGACGTTCTCCCCGAGCGAGGTCCACTGGTTCGTGACCTGGGCGCTGATCTCGGCGGCGACGTTCGGGTTGTGGCGGAGGACGCCGCTGCGGCCGAGCTCCTCGGCCCAACGGCGGGCGACGTTCGACGCCGCCGGGTCGTAGGACAGCGGGCCGAGGCCGTTCGAGGCGCGGGACTCGTTCGTCAGCTGGAAGAGGCGGGCTTCGTCGCCGGCCTGGTCGGCGCTGGCCGGGGCGGCGAGGCTGAGCGAGGCGAGCGAAGCGACGAGCCCGACGACCACGATCGCGGCGCAGCGGCGGACGACATGGCGGTCTCGGAGCGGGTGCACCATTCCGGGTTCGGTGCTGCGCTCCACCCCCTTGACCAAGCGGGGCGCAGGTTGTCGCGCTGTTGATGAGGCGGCGGCGGCGCTGGCGCCCGCTTCGGCGGTGGCACCCCCAACGGGATTCGAACCCGTGTCGCCGGCGTGAAAGGCCGGTGTCCTGGGCCACTGGACGATGGGGGCCGGAGCGGCGGATCTTAGGGGTCGGGCCCGCCCGGTTCAGGACCGCGTCGCGACGGGCCTGTCGACCGCCGGAGGCGCTGGGGGTCTGGGGGCGGAGCCCCCAGGCTTCGGCCGCAGGGCGACGAAGTCGGCCGAGGACCGGAACAGCCGAGCGGAGCGAGGGCCCCCAACTCGCCGGAACGGAGCGAAGCGAGTGACGGCGAAGAACTCAGTCGGACAGGGCGCCGACGAGGTCGTCGACCAGGCCGGACAGGAAGTAGTACAGGTACCACGCGGGGGCGTCGGGGTCGGTGGGGTCGATCTCGTGGTCGTCCTCCTCGGTGACGTCGAGGCGGGTGCCGAGCACGAGCCGCAGCGCGTTGAGCGACCGCAGCCACGCCGCGGCGCCGTCGTCGTCGAGGCGCTTCGAGTCGAGGCTCGCCTCCACCGCGGCCAACGCCTGCAACCGCGACTCGAGCAGCTCATGCTGGGCGAGCGCCCGGTACCCGGCCTCCTTCTCGGCGTCGTTCTCGTAGGCCGGCGGGAACAGCCGGCGCAGGGCCGGGTCCTCGGCGTCGGCCTCGATGGCGGTCCGCAGCTGGCCGAGCACGGCTCGGAGCACCTCGCGCTCCTCGCCCCGGAGGCGGACCTCGATCCCGCCCCGCCGCCGCACGACCCGCCCGAACGCCATCACAACTCGACCGAACGGAGCGAAGCGAGTGAGGTCGACATCACTTGTCGTGCTGCATGGTGGCCCACAGGCCGTGCTCGTGGAGGCGGAAGACGTCGAGCTCGCACTTCTCGCGGCCGCCGTTGGAGACGACCGCCTTGCCCTTCTGGTGCACGTCGAGCATGAGCATCTCGGCCTTGTCGCGGCTGTAGCCGAACAGCTTCTGGAGGACGTGGGTGACGTAGCTCATCAGGTTGATCGGGTCGTTCCAGACGATGACGACCCAGGGGCTGTCCTCGCTCAGCTCGGTGTCACCGACGGGACGGTCGACCTCGACGGGCGCGGGGGCGACGGGCACGGCTCCAGTGTGCCAAGGGCCACCAGCAGCACCCGCACGGCCGCGACCCACACGAGCGATGCCCCGAGGATGTGGATCCCGACGAGCAGGGCGGGGACGTCGGTGAAGTACTGCACCCACCCGACGACGGCCTGCGCCACCGCCACGGCGAGGAGCTGGCGGGCCCGCTCCTGCACCGCGACCGGCGCGCCCTCGCGGGCGAGGCGCTGGATGACGACCAGCAGGAGGGCGAGGAACGCCAGCACCGCGAAGCTGTGGAGCCGGGCGACGGCGCCGGCGTCGAAGCCGTAGCGGGGGGCGTCCTCGTCGCCACCGTGGGGCCCCGAGCCGGTCACGATCGTGCCCGCGATGGTCGCCACCGCGAGGGCGGGGAGGAGGGCGACGACCAACCGGCGGGTCCCTCCCCCCACGACGCGCGCCGCCCGGGACGGGCCGTCGGTCCCGAGATCGCCGTCCTCCCGGGGCCGGGCCCGCTCGACCAGGGCCGTCGCCAGCCCCACCAGCAGCAGGGCCAGCAGGAGGTGGGCCGAGACGATCTGGGGGGTGAGGTGGAACGAGACCACGACGGCGCCCAGCAGCCCGGTGCCGAGGTACACGGTGCCGACCGCCACGCACAGGACGACCAGGTCGCGGCGCCATGGGCGGAGGCGCAGCGACGCGAGCCCGACGAGGAGCGCGGTGAGCCCGCCGATGCCGGACAGGACCCGGTTCACGAACTCGATCATCGGGTTCAGCTCGAGGGCCGGGACGAAGCGCTCCTGCTCGCAGCCCGGCCAGTCGGCGCACCCCAGGCCGGAGCCGGTCAACCGGACGGCGGCGCCGGTCGCGACGAGCACCAACGTGAGGCCCAGGCTCGCGACCGCGAGGCGGTGGAAGCGAGCCGGTCCGACCGTGATGGCCATGCCCCGATCATCGCCGCCGGCGTGGCTCGTGACCCACTCGGCGTGGCTTTGGCCCGCTTCGTCAGCGCCGTTCTAGTGTGCGCCCCCGTCATGGCCACGCCTGTCAGAGGTAGCGCGAATGTCGGCCACCCGGCGCGTCGCCGACGCTCGTTCCGACCGGCTCCGTCGGCTGCAACCGGCCACCGTGCCGATGGGTCGCTCCGCCTGACGACGCCGCACGCGGGGCAGGCCGATCCCGCGCCGAGCACCGGGCGGCCGCGGTCCAAGGCGGCGGCCTACCTGGCGCTCACCAAGCCCCGGATCATCGAGTTGCTGCTCGTCACGACCGTGCCGACCATGGTCGTCGCCGAGCGGGGGCTGCCCTCCGTGTGGCTCATGGCCGCCACCGTGATCGGCGGCACCGCCGCCGCCGGCGGGGCCAACGCCATCAACATGGTCTACGACCGCGACATCGACCGGCTGATGGAGCGCACGAAGGGCCGGCCGATGGTCACGGGCGAGATCACGCCCCGCGCCGGCCTCGTCTTCGCCCTCGGCCTCGAGGCCGGCGCCTTCGCCTGGCTGTGGACCACGGTCAACTTGCTCTCGGCGGTCCTCGCCGTCTCGGCCACCGCCTTCTACGTCTTCGTCTACACGATGTGGCTCAAGCGCAAGTCGGAGCACAACATCGTCATCGGCGGCGCCGCCGGCGCCGTGCCGGTGCTCGTCGGCTGGTCCGCGGTGACCGGGTCGCTGGGGTGGGCGCCCGTGGTGCTCTTCGCCGTCATCTTCTGGTGGACGCCGCCGCACTTCTGGGCCCTGGCCATCAAGTACCAGGCCGACTACTCGGCGGCGTCGGTCCCGATGCTCCCGTCGGTGCGCGAGGGCAGGGTCGTCGCGGTGCGCATCGTGCTGTACACGGTGCTGCTGTGGGCCCTCACGCTGCTGTTCGCGCCGGTTGCCGGCATGGGCCACGTCTACCTCGGCTCGGCCCTCGTCCTCGGGGCGGTGTTCATGGTGTTGGCCGTCCGGCTCCTGCACGACACCACCCCGAAGGCGGCCATGCGCCTGTTCGGCTGGTCGATCACCTACATCACCGTGCTGTTCGGGGCCATGGCCCTGGATCAGCTGGTCTGATGCCCGCGATGGAGGAAGCTTCACGGATGGACCGGACAGGGAGCCGACGGCGGCAGTGACCGAGGTCGCCACCCCCACCGCCACCGCCACGGTCCCGGCCGACGCCGCGTCCGACCACGTCGCCCGGCCCGGCGGTCTCGCCGGCCTGCTCGGCACCGGCGACCACGTCGCCGTCGGCCGGCTTTTCGTCGTCGCCTCGCTGCTGTTCCTTCTCGTCGGCGTCGTCGCCGGCGCGCTGGTAGCGCTCGAGGACGTCGACGCCGGGAACCAGCTCTTCGACGACGCCATCGGGCAGCTCGCGTCGATCCGGATCACCGTGCCGGTGTTCCTCTTCCTCGTGCCGGCCTTCCTCGGCCTGGCCATCTCGGTCGTGCCCCTCCAGCTCGGGGCCGGCACCGTCGCCTTCCCCCGGGCGGCCACCGCCTCGTTCTGGGCCTGGTTCCTCTCGGGCGGCGTGCTGCTGGCCGGCTACGTCATCAACGGCGGGCCCACCGGTGCCGACCTCGACGGTCAGCTCCTCTGGATCGTGGGCATGGGTGGCGTGCTCGTGTCGCTCACCCTGGCCACGGTGTGCGTGCTGACCACCCTGTGGGCCTTGCGCACGGCCGGGATGGGCCTCGACCGCACGCCGTACTTCTCCTGGTCGATGCTGGTCGCCGGCTCGGTGTGGCTGCTCACCCTCCCCGTGCTCCTCGGCCTCGTCGTCCTCGCCTACATCCAGGTGCGCTACGGCAACCCCGAGGCCGGCACGGCGTACGCCCGCCTCGGGCTCGCCTTCGGGATCCCGGCCGCCTTCGCCTGGTCCCTGCCGCTGCTGGGTGCGCTCCTCGACGTCGCCGGCACGGCCGGCCGCACCCGGTTGCGCTTCCACGGCGCACTGCTCGGCGCGGTCGCGTTGTTCGGCCTGCTCACGTTCCCCGGCGACATGCTGGTCGCCTTCGAGGACGCGGAGTCGCCGATCTTCCAGGACTTCCTCTACGTCGTCGCCTCGTTCGTCGCCGTCCTGCCGCTCCTCGTCGTCGCCGGCGCGGTGGCCGACGGGCTCCGGCGGGGCCGGGCTCGGGTCCGGGCCCCGCTCGTGCTCGGGCTGGCTGCGTTCCTCGTGCTCCTCCTGGGGGCCGCCGCCAACGCCGTGCGGGTCGTCGACAACCTCGACCTCACCGGCACCCCGGCCGACGCCGGCGTCACCCACTTGGCCTGGACCGCGGGCCTGCTCGGCGTGGTCGCCGCCGTGCACCACTGGTCGACCAAGGTCTTCGGCGTCGTGCTCAAGGACGGCCTCGGCTACCTGGCCGGCCTCGCTCTGCTCGGCGGCGGCGTCCTCACCGGCGCCGCCTGGTTCGTCCTCGGGTTCCTCGACGCCGACGACGACGCCGTCGAGGTGCTGAACATCGTCGCCTTCGTCGGCTGGGCCGTGCTCCTGCTCGGCGTGCTCGCCGTGCTCGTGAAC
>JACDCH010000405.1 GCA_013694495.1 Acidimicrobiia bacterium
GCGACCGCGGCTCGTCTTCCTGGACGAGCTCACCCAGAACCTCGACCCGGTCGGGCGGCGGCGCACGTGGGACGTGGTCCGGCGGGTGCGCGACAGCGGGACGACCGTCGTGTTGGTCACCCACGACGTGGAGGAGGCGGAGCGGCTGTGCGACCGCGTCGTCGTCCTCGACCGGGGCCGGGTCGTGGCCGACGGCACGCCGGCCGCGATCGTCGGCTCCCTCGGCGCCCGGGCGACGGTGGTGTTCTCCGATGCCGACCTCGACGTCCGGCCGCTGCCTGACCTGCCCGGCGTCGAACGGGTCGACCGCAGGGGAGCGGAGGTGCGCATCAGCGGCGCCGGGCCGGTGCTCGCCCATGTCGGCGCCCACCTGGTGGCCGTCGGACGCCCGGCCGTCGACCTCCGCGTCGAGCTGCCCTCGCTCGAGGACTGCTTCGTCGAGCTCACGCAGGGGGTGCGGCCATGAGCGTCGTCACCGAACCTGCCGGCGTCGCGCCGGACCTGGGCACGACCGAGCGGCAGGACGGGCCGGTCCGCACGACGCTGCGCCTCGCCGCCACCGAACTGCGCCTCCTCGCTCGCGAGCCGATGGTGGCCATCGGGCTCGTCGGCTTCCCGCTCGCCACCGTCCTCGTGCTCGCCGGCGTGTTCGGGTCGGGTCCCGACCCCGACTTCGGTGGCATCGCCCCGAGCGACCACTACCTCGCCGGCTACATCGGTGTCGTCGTCGCCTCGCTCGGTCTCGTCACCATCCCCGTGCACCTCGCGACCCACCGGGAGCTCGGCGTGCTGCGGCGCTTCCGGGCGGCGGGGCTGAGCGCCGGGGTGCTCGTCGCCAGCGAGATCGTGCTCGGGGTGGTGCTCGGCACCGTGGCCGTGGCCGTGGTGCTGGCCGCGGGCTCGGTGGTCTACGGGCTGCAGATGCCCGTCGACGTGGTCGGGGTGCTCGGGTGGTACGCCGCCGGGCTGGCGTGCTTCATCGCCATCGGCGTCGCTCTCGGGTCGTTGATGCCCACCGGTCGCTCGGCGAGCGCCCTCGGCAACCTCGTGTTCGTGCCGATGTTCCTCCTCGGCGGCGGCGGCCCACCGCGAGCGGTCATGACGTCGACGATGCAGACGCTGTCCGACGTGCTGCCGCTCAGTCACGTGGTCGGCGGCCTCCGCCAGGCGTGGCTCGGCACGACCGACGACCCCCATGCGCTGTGGTGGCCGCTGCTCGTCGCCGTCCTCGCCGTGGCGCTGGCCGTTCGGTCGGCCCGCCGGCGGGCCGGTTGACTCAGCGAGCGGCGAGGAGCTGCTCGACCGGCGAGAGGTCGAACGGTGCGCCCATCATCACGATGACGTGCTCGGCTCCGACGTCGCGATAGGCCTTCCACTCGCCGACCTCGTCAGCGTTGATGGCCACGGTCCGCTCGATCTCGCCGGGGTCCCGCCCGACCTCGGCGCACCACTCGTCGAGGATGGCGTTCTTCATGCTCCACGTGGCCGGTGGCCCGAACGAGTTCCAGGCATCGCCGTGCTCGGCGACGAGCCGCAACGTCACCTTCTCGCCGCTGCCGCCGATCAGGAGCGGGAGCTTCCCGACCGGCGCCGGGTTCAGCTTCGCCATTCGGTCCTTCAGGATCGGCAGGTCGCGGCGCAGCGCCCGCAGCCGCTCGGGCGCGGTGCCGAACTCGTAGCCGTACTCGGCGTAGTCGCGCTCGAACCACCCGCTG
Organism: Acidimicrobiia bacterium; assembly: GCA_013694495.1. Classification (GTDB taxonomy): domain Bacteria; phylum Actinomycetota; class Acidimicrobiia; order Acidimicrobiales; family JACDCH01; genus JACDCH01. The sequence continues at coordinate 1,716 of JACDCH010000405.1, forward strand.
CCGATGCCGAGGACGGTGCGCCCGCCGGACAAGTGGTCGATCGTGCGGGCCATGTCGGCCAGCAGCTGCGGGTTGCGGTACGAGTTGCACGTCACGAGGAGGCCGACCGTGGCGTGGGCGGTGTCGACGGCCATGGCCGCCAGGAGCGTCATCCCCTCGAAGTGACCCGCCTCCGGATCGCCGTACAGGGGGTAGAAGTGGTCCCACGTCCACAGCGAGTCGACGCCGAGCGCGTCGGCCGCCTTCCACGCCGTGCGCAGCTCGTCGACGGTGGTTGCCTGCGGGTGCAGCTGCACGCCGACCTTGATCTCAGCCATGGCCGGCACGCTACGGGCGGCTCCCGGTGGAGCGTGCTCCAACCGCCGCCGCCGCCGCCGGCGCCGCCGCGTCAGCGGGCGGCGAGGAGCTCGGCGATCTGCACCGCGTTGAGGGCGGCGCCCTTGCGGAGGTTGTCGTTCGACACGAACAGCGCCAGCCCACGGCCGCCGTCGACGCCTTCGTCCTGGCGGATGCGGCCGACGAAGCTCGGGTCGCGGCCGGCGGCCATGAGCGGCGTCGGTACGTCGGCCAGCTCGACCTCGGGCCCTGCCTCGGCGAGCACCTCGGTGGCCCGCTCCGGGCTGATCGGGCGCTCGAACTCGGCGTTGATCGACAGCGAGTGGCCGGTGAACACGGGGACCCGCACGCAGGTGACCGACACGCGCAGGTCGCGCAGCTCGAGGATCTTGCGGCTCTCGTTGCGAAGCTTCTGCTCCTCGTCGGTCTCGCGGCGACCGTCGTCCACGAGCGACCCGGCGAAGGGGATGATGTTGAACGCGATCGGGGCGGGGAACTTCACCGGCGTCGGGAAGTCGACGGCCCGGCCGTCGTGGGTGAGGGCGGCGGCGCCGTCGACCACCTTGCGGACCTGCTCGTCGAGCTCGTCGACGCCGGCGAGGCCGCCGCCGGACACGGCCTGATAGGTCGACACGATCAGCCGGCGCAGGCCGGCCTCGCGGTGCAGAGCCAGCATCGGCGCCATGAAGGCCATCGTCGTGCAGTTGGGGTTGGCGACGATGCCCTTCGGGATCGAGGCGAGGGCGTGGTCGTTGACGCCGGCCACGACGAGCGGCACGTCGGGATCCATGCGCCACGCCGACGAGTTGTCGACCACCGTGGCGCCGGCCGCGGCCACCTTCGGGGCCAGCTCGAGCGACGCGGTCTTGCCGTTGGAGAAGAGAGCCAGGTCGAGCCCGTCGAACGACGCCGTGGCCGAGTCCTCGACGACGAGCTGGCCGTCGCCGAACTCGAGCGCCGTGCCCGCCGACCGGGCCGACGCGAACAGGCGGACCTCCTCGACGGGGAACGACCGCTCCACGAGGAGGCGTCGCATGACGCCCCCGACCTGGCCGGTGGCCCCGAACACCCCGATGCGCATCCCGCCATGCTACGAGCGGGCAGCGGCGCCGACGAAGCCGGTTCCCTTCAGCCTGGACCCCAGCTTCGGTGCCGCGGGTGGCGACGTCAGAGGTCTGCCGCGCCGGGGGCGAGGTCGGCGGCGAGGGTGATGGCAGCTTCCACTGCGTTGCCGTCCCAGCGGCTGGGGAAGGCGTCGATCACGGACCAGCCGGCCAGGCGCAGGGCGCGGTGGCGGGCGATGTGCGCGGCCGGACCCTCGGCGTGGGGCACGCAGTCCAGCGCCACCGCGGCCGCGCCGGTGCCGGCGCACAGGTCCACCGCCCACCGTCCCACGCGGTAGCCGGGGCGCACGGCGATCTCGTGCCGGGCGAGCTCGGACGCCAGCTGCGCCACCCAGGCGGCGTCCGCCTCCGTCGCCGGCACCGGCGCCGGCGGGCTCTGCGCGTGCCGGAGGTAGTCGGCCACGATCCCGGGCCGGGCCCCGTCCGGCGGGAGGGCGGTGACGACCGTGAGGCGGTGCCGGGCCCGGGTCACGAGCACGTTGAACAGGTTGGGGTCCTCGACGAAGCGCCACCGGTTGGCGGGGTCGTCGGCGGAGAGGCCGAGCACGACCACGACGTGGTCGCGCTCGCCGCCCTGGAACGAGTGGGCCGTGCCGGCGCGCAGTCCCGCCTCGACGATCTGCTCGGGGGAGAAGCGCTCGACCAGCGCCGCCTCGAGGGCGTCGGCCGACTCCCGGAAGGGGCTGACCGCGCCGATGCTGCGGCGCCCGGCGGCCACCAGCGCGGCGATCAGGTCGACGGCGGCGGCGACCTCCTCGCCCGGGCCGACCCGCACGACCTCGACCGCGTCCTCGGATTCGTTCACCGGGTTGCGGGTGGCCACGAGCACGCGGTCGTCGTAGAAGCGGCGGGCCGAGAACGAGATGAGGTGGGGCACCGAGCGGAAGTGCTCGTCCAGCCAGGTGACGGGGGCGGCGCCGGCGGCGACGTCGAAGAGCGCCATGCGGCGCACGTCGAGGCGGTCGGCGAGCTCGGCGACGCCCCGCTCTTCGAGCGTGGCGGCGACGTCGGCGTCGGCCACGAACGACACGTGGCGGAGCTGGCGTGGGTCGCCGACGACGACCGCGGCTGCGCCCCGCAGCAACGCCCCGGCGGCGGAGAACTGGTCGACTTGGGCGGCCTCGTCGACGATGACGACGTCGAACATCGCCGGGTCGACCGGCAGCAGGTCGTCGACGTCGCGGAGCGTGCCCACCCAGAGCGGCAGGGCCCGGACGAGGGCGGAGGCGTCGATGGCGGCGAGCAGCTCCCGCCGGCGGTTCCGGCCGGCCGGCAGCGCCCGCCCCAGCGCGGCCACCGCCCGGCGG
>JACDCH010000464.1 GCA_013694495.1 Acidimicrobiia bacterium
CTCGTGAACCGCGGTCCCCGACGACCCGACCTGCTCGGCCCCGGCGCCCTGCTGCTCGCCGGCCTCGCGCTGCTGGCGGTGGCCTGGTTCGGCGCGTCCGGGCAGGAGACGGTCGGACCGCAGATCCCGTTCGTCAACCTCGGCGTGGGCGGCGTGATCCTCGCCGGCACCGCTAACGCCGTGTACCTCATGGGCATGCGCCGGGCGCTGCGTGAGCGGCGTGCCGAGATCGCCAGCCATCGCCGACTCGCCGGCCGGGTGGAGATGCCGTGAGCCAGTTCTTGGTCTACGTGGTGATCGGGATCACCAGCGGGTCGGTGTACGGCCTCACCGGCGTCGGGCTCGTGCTCACCTATCGCACCTCGGGCGTCCTGAACTTCGCCCACGGAACGATGGCCACGGCCGGGTCGTACCTCTTCTACGAGCTCTGGGTGCGGGCCGGGCTGCCGTGGCCGGTCGCCGCTTTCCTCGCCGTCGTCGTGTTCGGCGCCGTGCTCGGCCTCGGCATGGAAAGGGTGGCCCGCCGCCTGGCCGCGGCGCCACCGGAGGTGGTCGTGGTGGCCACCGTCGGCGTGCTGCTGGCCATCACCGGCATCGCCACCGTGCGGTACACGGCGGCAACGCTCACCCTCGCCTCGTTCCTGCCTACTTCGAGCTTCGAGGTCGGCGGCGTGTTCGTCACCTGGGGTCAGGTGATCGTCGTCCTCGTCGGTATCGCCGTCAGCGCAGCGATGACCTACGTCCTCAGCCACACCCGGTTGGGCACCGCCATGCGGGGCGTGGTCGACGACCCCGACCTCCTCGAGCTCACCGGGTTCGACGCCATGCGGGTGCGGCGCGTCGCCTGGATGCTGGGTGGTTCGGTGGCCTGCCTCGGCGGGGTGCTCATCGCTCCGAGCATCGGCCTCAACCCGCAGCTGCTGACCTATCTCGTGGTGCAAGCGTTCGGCGCCGCCGCCATCGGGCGCTTCAAGAGCCTCCCCTGGACGTTCGTCGGCGGCTGGATCATCGGCGTCGTCGCTGCCTACGGCGGCAAGTACGCCAACCAGTACCCGGTCCTCCTCGGGCTGCCGGCCAGCGTCCCGTTCGTCGCCCTCTTCGTCGTCCTGCTGGCGGCCAAGCCCGGTTCGTTGCCGGGCGCCACGCTCCGCAAGCGCATCACGACCGAGCGGTTCGCCCCGCTGCCGCCGCGGGCCACCGCCGTGCTCGTCGCCGTGGGCGCCGGGTTGGTGGCCGCGGTCCCCGGGCTGGTCGGGCCCAAGCTCCCGGTGTTCATCAGCAGCGCCGGCTTCGTCGTCGTGTTTCTCTCGCTCGGCCTCCTCGTGAAGACGGCCGGGCAGGTGTCGCTCTGCCACGGGGCGCTCGTAGCGGTGGGTGCCGCCAGCTTTGCCCGGTTCTCGACCGACCTCCACCTGCCGTGGCCCGTCGCCGTCCTCGCCGCCGGGTTGGTGACGGTCCCCGTCGGCGCGGTGGTGGCGATCCCGGCCATCCGCCTCTCGGGCATCTACCTGGCCCTGGCCACCTTCGCCTTCGGTCTCCTGATGGAGAACCTCGTGTACCGGAGCTTCCTGCTCTTCGGCACCGGCCCGGCCCGGCCCGTCGACCGGCCGGCGCTGCCTGGCCTCGACCTCGGCTCCGACAAGGCGTACTTCTACGTGGCGGTCGGCGTCGCCGTCGCCACCGCGGTGGTGGTGGCCGCCGTGCAGCGCTCGCGGCTCGGCCGCATCCTGCGGGGGCTCGCCGACTCCCCGCTGGCGCTCGAGACCTTCGGCACCGGCGTCACCACCACGCTGGTGCTGCTGTTCTGCCTCTCGGCGTTCTTCGCCGGCGTGGCCGGTGCCATCCTCGCCACCGGCACCCGCGGCGCCGGCCCGGCCGACTACGCCTCGTTCAACTCGCTCCTCTGGATCGCCATTCTCGCCATCAGCGGCGGGCGGCTCCTGTCGTCGTCGGTGATCGCCGCCCTGCTGCTGGCGGTACTGCCCCAGTATCTGCCCGCCGGGGTGGTGCCCTACCAGCCCATCGCCTTCGGCGTGATCGCCCTTGCGGCGGCGCTGGCGTCAGCCAACCGCTTTGACCTCGTGGCCCGGGTGCATGGCGACCTGGCCGGTTCCGCCCGGGTGGGCGCGCCAAGCCCCGTGGCGGCCCGCCGTTCGGCCGACGGCCTTCGCAGCCCGGTGGCCGCCCGCCGGGCGCTCGAGGGGGTCCGATGAGCACCGCCGACGCGCTGGTGGTCGAGCACCTCGAGGTGCGCTTCGGCGGGGTCCGGGCCGTCCACGACCTGAGCCTCACCGCGCCGGTTGGGCGGATCACCGGCCTGATCGGCCCCAACGGCGCCGGGAAGTCGACCACGTTCAACGCCTGCTCGGGCTTCGTCCGGCCCACCAGCGGAACGGTGCGCTTCGGCACGGTCGACCTCACCGGGGCCCCGTCGTCGCGGCGGGCCCACTGCGGGATCGGCCGCACCTTCCAGCGCATGGAGCTGTTCGACACCCTCAGCGTGCGGGAGAACGTGGCGCTGGGGCGCGAGGCCCGCATGGCCGGCACCTCGCCGCTACGGCAGTTGCTGCCGGCCGCTGGTGAGGCCGAGGTGGTGGCCGCGGCGACGGCCCGGGCCCTCGCGCTCTGCGGTCTCGAGGCGTCTGCCGGCGAGCGGGCTGGCTCCCTCTCCACCGGGCAGCGCCGCCTGGTCGAGCTGGCCCGGGCGCTGGCCGGGGACTTCCGGCTGCTGCTGCTCGACGAGCCGTCCTCGGGTCTCGACGTCCACGAGAGCCGCCGGTTCGCCGAACTGCTCCGCGAGGTGGTCGACGCCACCGGCGTGGGCATCCTCCTCGTCGAGCACGACATGCGGGTGATCGCCGATGTTTGCGACTACGTCTACGTCCTCGACTTCGGTGAGCTGATCGCCGAGGGCATCGCCACCAACGTGCTGGTCGACGACGTGGTGCGCGCCGCTTACCTCGGCACCGAGCCGGTGCCCGTCCCCGGAGGTCCTTCGTGAGTGCTCGCGACGCGGTGCTGCGCGTCGAGCACCTCGAGGCTGGATACGGCGAGACCACCGTGCTGCGCGACGTCACCCTCGAGGTGCCGGCCCAGGGGGTGCTCGCCATCCTCGGGCCCAACGGAGCCGGGAAGACAACGCTGCTGCGGGCCATCTCCGGGCTCCTGCCCGCCCGCCGGGGCCGGGTCGGCCTCGACGGCAAGGACGTCAGCCGCCGTTCGGCCAGCGAGCGTGTGCGCCGGGGGCTGTGCCACGTGCCCGATCCTCGCGGCATCTTCCCGTCGCTCACCGTGCGCGACAACCTCGTGCTCCAGGCTCCCCGGGGCTCAGTCGACGGGTCGATCGAGAAGGCCGTCGGCATGTTCCCCCGCCTGGGCGAGCGCCTCGACCAGCTGGCCGGCACCCTCAGCGGCGGCGAGCAGCAGATGCTAGCGGTGTCGCGGGCCTACGTGCAGTCGCCCAAGGTGGTGCTGCTCGACGAGGTGTCGATGGGCCTTGCCCCCAACATCGTCGACGAGATCTTCGCCTTCCTCGAGCGCCTCCGCGAGGAGGGCGTCGCCCTCGTGGTCGTCGAGCAGTTCGTGCACCGCGCCCTGGCGATAGCCGACGCCGTCGCCGTCATCGGGCGGGGCCGGGTGGTGGCCGAGGGCCCCGCCGCCGGGTTCACCGAGAACGCCATCTTCGAGGCCTACGCCGGCGTCGCTCCCCAGGAGGCCACAGCATGAAGGATCGCCGCATGAAGCAGCGCAGGATTCGCGCCGGGCTGGCGCTGGTGGCGCTGGCCGCGACGTCGGCCTGCGGCAACCGGGTCGGCGACGAGCGCATCGCCGCAGCGTCCTACCTCGATGGCACCGAGACCGAGGTGGTCGCCGGCTCCGGCGGCACCGCCCCCGGGGGCGCCGCCCCCGGCGGCCCGGACACGGCGACCGACGCCGGGGCCACGGCGGCCGGGTCGGTCGCGACCGGGACGGGATCGGGCGGGGGAACGGGCGGCGGCGCCACCGGCGGTTCGGGGGGCGGCACCGTGGGAGGCGCGACGACCACGACCGTCGCTGGCGGCGGTGCCGCGCCAGCTGCCGGGGCGGCCGCGGGCCCGGCCACGGGGAGCGAGGTATCCATCGGCGTGCTGGGGACCTTCACCGGTCCCGTCGGCGTGTACGTGCAGGACTTCGCCACCGGGGTGCAGGTATGGGGCCGCTGGGTCAACGACAACGGCGGCCTCAACGGCCACCGGGTGCGGGTGGTCGTCGGGGACGACGGCGGATCACCGGCCGGGTTCAACAGCCGTGCCCAGCAGATGGTGGAGCAGGAGGGCGTGATCGCCATGGCGTTCACCACCCTCGGCCTCGCGCCCGGGGGCAACAACGCCTACCTCGACTCCGTCGGCGTCCCCACCTTCGGCACCGAGGGCGGCGGCAACAACCCCTACGAGAACCCCAACGTGCTGACGGCCGTCCCCTCCGGCGATCTCTACGCCCAGGCGATGATGTACGGCTACGACCGGGCCGCCCCCGACGTCGAGCGCCTCGCCATCCTGTCGTGCAGCGACTTCGGCATCTGCGACAACTTCGACCGGGAGTGGAGCAGCCCGGCCATGGAGCAGGCCACCGGCATCCACATCGTGTACCGGGCCCGGCCGTCGCTCACCACGCCGGACTTCACCAGCATCTGCATTGACGCCCGCGATGCCGGCGCCCAGGGGATCCTCAACGGCCTCGACACCGCCAGCATCAACCGGCTGGCCGATGCCTGCGCCCGCCAGGGCTACTTCCCGGTGATCGGCCTGGCCGACCTCCTCGGTCGTCCCGAGCTCGCGCGGAACCCCAACGCCGACGGCGCCATCGTCGGCACCCGCAACGCCGCGTGGTTCGACGGCCGCGCCCCGGGCATCGCCGTGATGCAGGACGCCTTCGCCCGCTACGCACCGGGCGTCGAGCTCAACGGCACGCTCGCCGGCGGTTGGCTGGCCGCCCAGTTCCTCCGGGCCGCGGCGGTCAACCTGCCCGCCGACAACCCGACGGCCGCCGACCTCGTCGCCGGCCTCGCCGACCTCGACGGCACCGACCTCGGGGGCATGACCTACCCGCTCCAGTTCACGCCGGGGCAGCCCTCGCCCCGGCGGGTGTGCTTCAGCGCCGCCGTCGTCTCCGGCGGCACGTTCGTTCCCGGCCCGGGAGATCCCCTCTCGTGCGCCTGACCACCCCAGGAGGCCCTTCGTGAAGGACCGCGCCCGCACCCGCGTCGCCCTCGTCGTCGGGGGCCTGGCCGGCTCGCTCGTCGGCGCCACCGTCGGCGCCGGCGCGTCCGATGCACCAGTGCCGGCCGCCGCTCCTGCTGCCGCGCCATCGACGGACGCCGCAGCCCCAGCCGTGCCGCCGCCGGACCGCGTCGCCGCGGTATCCGAGGTGCTCGACGCGTTCGCCACCGGCTCGACGGCCGGTCCCGGCGTCATCGGCGGCATCGCCCGCGCCGTCGTCGGCTCGCAACCGGTCCCGCCGCCGGGTGATCAGGTCCAGGCAGCCCTCCTCGACGCGATCATCCAGGCCGGGTCGCAGATCTCCGAGCAGGGCCCGCCGAGCATCGATGCGTTCCGCGCCGCGGTGGCGCCGCTGGCGTGCGCCAACCCGGCGATCAACGCGGGCCTCGAGGCGCTGGCCGACGGCTTCGACCAGAGCGCCGCGGACTTTGGCCCGACGATCGCCCCCTTCGACCTCACCGCGGTGGAGACGGCCTCGTTCCTCCGCGGCCTCGAGGCCCCGGAGGTCCCGTGCTGACCGAGCAGCGCACCTACTGCCGCATCTGCGAACCGCTGTGCGGGCTCATCGCCACGGTCGAGGACGGTCGGCTCGTGAAGGTGCGGCCGAACCCCGATCACGTCCACTCGGAGGGTTTCTGCTGCACCAAGGCGCAGGCGATGGTCGAGGTGACCTACGACCCCGATCGCCTCACCACGCCGATGCGCCGGGTGGGGGGACCGGGGGAGTTCGAGCCGGTCAGCTGGGAGGAGGCGCTGGCCGACATCACCGCCCGCCTCGCCGCCATCCGGACGGCGCACGGCAAACACGCACTCGCCACCTTCTTCGGGAACCCGCCCGCATTCTCCTTCGGGGCGATGCTCGCCATCTCGGGCTTCCAGCGAGCGTTGGGTGTCCAGTGGACCTACGGGGTCAATGCCGAGGACGGCGCCTCCCGCACGGTGGCGAGCCACCTCCTGTACGGCACGCCACTCTCGCTCCCGATCCCCGACCTGTGGCGCTCGCACCTGGCGATCGTGATCGGCGCGAACCCGCTCGTCTCGCACGGTTCGATGGTGAGCGAGCCCCGGTTCCGCGAGGCGCTCGACAGCATCGTCGAGCGGGGCGGCCGTGTCGTCGTGGTGGATCCCCGCCGCACCCAGACGGCGCGCCGCTACGAGCACGTCGGGATCCGCGCCGGCACCGACCCCTGGTTCCTGCTGGCGCTTCTGCACGTGCTCGTCCGCGAGAATCTGGTCGACCACGACTTCCTGGCGACGCACTCCGTCGGCTTCGAGGTGCTGGCTGAACTGGTGGCGCCGTTCGACCCGGCCCGGTGCTCGGCCGAGTGCGGCGTGCCGGTCGATGATCTCGTTGCCCTCGCCCACGCGTTCGCTGCCGCGCCGGGCGCCCTCGTCTACGGGCGTACGGGAACGTGCACCCAGAAGTTCGGCACGCTCAACAACGTCCTCCAGGACCTCATCCCGATCGTCACCGGCAACGTCGAGCGGGCCGGCGGCGTCCTGCACGGGTGGGGCATCGTCGACTTCAGCCGCTTCGCGGAGCTCGGGGGCCTCGCCAGCTACGGCAAGGTGCGGAGCCGGACCACCGGCCAGCCAGACGTCGTCGGCATGCTGCCCTCGACCTCACTGGTCACCGACATCACCGTGCCTGGTGACGGTCAGGTGCGGGCCCTGGTGGGCGTGGGGTGCAACCCGGTCCTCACCAGCGGCGGCGGGGGCCCGGCCATGGAGGAGGCCCTCGAGCAACTCGAGCTGCACGTCGCGCTCGACCTCTACATGAACGAGACGAACAAGCACGCCCACTACCTGCTCCCCGTCCAGGGCATGTTCGAGCGCGAGGACATCCCCCTCATCGGGCTCGGTCTCATGCTCCGGCCGGCGGTCTGGGCCACCGACGCGGTCATCGACCCCGTCGGCGAGGCCCGGTCCGAGTGGTGGATCCTCGATGATCTCGCCCGGCGACAGGGCGCCGGCGGCGCCTACCAGGTGGCGCCGATGCGGTGGCTCGCCAAGCTCGGCCTGCGGGTGACGCCGCGCCGCATGGCGGACATCCTGCTGCGCACGAGCCGCGCCGGTGACTGGTTCGGTCTCCGGCGAGGCGGCATCAGCCTGCGCAAGCTGCTCGACGACGAGCCCGAGGGGCGACTGGTGCGCGAGGACCTGCCGATCCAGTCGGTGCGGCGCTGGCTGAAGACGAAGGACCGGCGGATCCATGTGGCGCCGTCCGAGCTGCGATCCGAGCTCGGTCGCCTCGCCGCCGACGTGGAGGATCCGAGGTTCCCGTTGCGGGTGATCGGGATGCGGGAGGTCCGCTCGCAGAACAGCTGGATGCACAACGTCGAGCGGCTGATGCCCGACAGTCGCGAGCACGCCGTGCTCCTGCACCCCGAGGATGCGGCGGCGGCCGGGCTCGTCGAGGGCGACGACGCCGAGATTACCTCCGCGAGTTCCACGATCGCCGTGCACGTGACCATCACCGACGAGATGACGCCCGGCACGATCGCCATCCCTCACGGCTGGGGCCACGCCGGTGGGTGGCAGCGCGCCAACCGCGCCGGTGGCCGCTCCTCGAACCTGCTTGCCTCGGGCGCCAACGAGGACCTGGAGGCGCTCGCCGGGATGTCGGTGCTCAACGGGATCCCCGTCCGCCTCACCAAGGTCTGAACTGAAACCAACTCGCGCGAACCGCCTACTCGAAGCGCTGGCGGTGCTCGGCCACCGTGCCGGTGTCGTAGAGGCCGGTGACGGCGATGCGGTCGAGGTGGCGGGCGGTGGTGCGGTCGAGGTCGACCGCGGCGTCGACGAGCAGCTTGGCCAGCCCCATGCCCTCGGCCGGGATGGTGGCGAGGTCGGCCGCCAGCTCCCGCACCCGGGCCGTGAACCTTTCGGGCGCCACCACCTCCTGCACGAGCCCGATCTGCAGGGCTCGGTCGGCGTCGATGGTCTGGCCGGCCATGGCCACCCACTTGGCCCACGACGGCCCGACGATGCGGGTGAGGCGGGTGGTGCCGCCGCTGCCGGCCACGGCCCCGAAGCGCACCTCGGGCAGCGAGAAGGTGGTGGTGGTCGACGCCACCCGGATGTCGCACGAGCACGCCAGCTCCAACCCGACGCCGAAGCACGGGCCCTGGGCGGCCAGGACCACCGGCTTCTCGGTGGCTTCGATGTCGTCGAAGAGCAGGTGCAGCTGGCGGTAGCGCTGCCGGAACGCCTGGCCCTGGTGCTCGGCCGGCTCGTAGAGACCGCGGGCGAACCCACCCTGGAGGTCGAGGCCGGCGGTGAACCACTCGCCCTCGCCGGTGAGCACCAGCACCCGGAGGTCGGCCCGCTCCTGCATCGACCGCAGCGCGGCGCGCAGCGCGTCGAACATCTCGTCGGACACGGCGTTGCGCTTCTCCAGCCGCGTGAAGGTGACGGTCAGCACCGGTCCGTCCTCGTCGACCCGCATGTGCTCACCCATCAACCCACCCCCTCGGTCTGCAGCACCTCGAGGGTGCCGGCGCCGGCGTCGAGGCGCACCAGCATGCCCGTGCGCAGCCGCTCGGTGATGCGGTCGATGCCGACGACGCACGGCAGGCCCAGCTCCCGGGCGACGATGGCGGCGTGGCTGGTGTGGCTCCCTACCTCCACCACGATCCCGCCGAGCACCGGGAACACCGCCGCCCAGCTTGGGTCGGTCGTGCGGCAGGCGACGATGTCGCCGGGCTCAGCGTCGAACGCGGTGGCGAGGTCGGGCGCCACGAGGAGGCGGCCCTCCACCGCGCCAGGGGCGGCGCCCTCGCCGGTGAGGACCACCCCGCCGGCCACCACCTCGCCACCGTCGTCGGCCACCACCTCGATCGCCTCGGGGACGCCTTGCCAGATCCGTGGGAGGTCGAGCCGCTCGTAGCGGTCCTGGCGCGCCCGCCGCTCGGTGACGAGCGCGTCCAGGTCGGCGGGCAGTGCCGCCAGCTCGTCGACGGTGAGGAGGAACACGTCCTCGAGCCGGTCGAGCCGAGTGTCGGCGACCAGCCGTTCCCCGGCGGCGACAGCGGCGTGTCTACCGACGTCGAGGGCCATGAGGAACGCCGTCTTGCCCACCTCCCGGAGCGGCACGGTGGCCGCGGTGCGGGCCAGCAGGAACCGGCCCGCGGCCCGCCGCCACCCTTCCAGCGCGCCGAGCAGCTCGGTGGTGGCTCCGCACTGTGCCGCCCGCTGGCGGGCCAGCACGGCGTCGGGGCGGCGGTCGGCGTCGAGCCCGGCGTAGCGATCGACCATGCGCTTCAGCGGCGTCGGGTCCTGGCGCCACGACGGCGACTGGAGCTGGCCCTCGTCGGGGCCGTGGAAGCCGTGGCGGGCGACGACGAACGGGAGGGCGAGCCGGCCGTCGGCGGCGGCTTGCAGGTCGCGCACCATGGCCAGCTCCTCGAGGTCGCCGAGCCCGGTGGTCGTCCGGTCGACGACGTCGGTGATGCCCGTGGGCGCCGCCAGCTTCTCGAGGGCTTCGGCGAAGAGCAGCCCGACGATCGTCGCGGTGGTGTGCTCGACGATGATCTCCTCGAAGCGGCGCCGGGCCTCGAGGAGCAGCGCGACGGCCACCGGCACCGATGCGGGCGTGGTCGCGGTCGAGCTCGACCACCAGGCGCGGGTGTCGTCGAGGCGGCGGTGGATGCGGCGGCTGATAGTGGCGACCTGCACCGGCAGCCGGGCGGCGACGAAGGGCGCCCGCCGGTTGGTCGACTCGCCGGGGAGGTCGCGGGCGAAGCCCAACACCCGCTGCTCGGCCTCGGCGCCGGTCGTGCCTGGGGCCAGGTCGCCCATCCGGCGGGCGAGGTCGGGGTTGAGCGCGGCCCGTCCGAAGAACACGGCCTGGAACCGGTCAGCGGGATCGGTCGGGATCGCCGTCATCGACCGGGGGAAGATGCCCTGCTCGTAGTACGACCGCCGGGCCCCCCGCTCGATGGCTGGGTACCAGAAGGTCCACGTCATCGGGGTGAGCACCCCGGGCATGGCCTCGGCCACGTTCACCGTCGTCCACGTCGTGGAGGCGGGGACCTCGGTGTGGAGCGGATCGGTGCCCATCGCCTACATGCCCTCGCCTAGGGCCCGGTAGGTGGGGTCGTCGAACCCGTAGCGGTGGTGCACGCCGTCCACCCAGAACTCGACGTGGGCGACCGCCGGTTCGGTGGTGCCGTCGGGTGCCGTGAGCGCGCCGCCTGCGACGTGCTCGATGCCGCGCGTGCGGCGCACCAGCGGGAGGCCCTCGCCACCCTGGTGGTCCATCGGCTGGTGCGAGACGTCGAAGTCGTCCCACTCCACGCTCACGCCCTCGCCGTGCCACGTCTGCCAGGTGCCGCCGTCGCGCCATCCGCCGATCCAGCCGCCGAGGGGCCAGAGCAGCCACGGCGGGGCGGCGATGTCGAAGTCGAGCCGCCACTCGCCTCCATCGGCATCGACGGCGGTGACGGTGCCGCCTTCGAGGAGCTTGTCGCCCGCGGACAGCCGCAGTTCGTGGCCGACGTCGGTGAGCTCGACGCCGTCGAGGGCGCCATCGACCGGTGTGGTGAGGTGCCCGCCGGCCGTCGGGGCCAGGCCGTCGGCGTCCTCGTGACGGGCGATGAACCCGGCGTGGCTCGGGGTGGTGACGAAAGTCCACAGCCGAAGCGCCCGGGGTGTGCCCACCGGCGAGGTCGGCGGCGGGAGCAGGTCGCGACGAGGGGCGATGGGGGCCGCCTCGTAGTAGAGCCCCCAGGAGTGGTCGCGGCTGGCGCCCCACGTGGCCGGCTCGACGGCGAGGGTGCGCCCGTCGATGGTGATCGACCCCGAGGCCCGACCCGCCTGGCAGTAGCGGTGCTGGTCGTGGAGCAGGCGGCCGTCCTGCACTTGGTGGTGGTGCGCCTCCTCGTAGGGCTCGGCGGCCGCCTGCCACTCGACGTCGAAGCCGAGGCCGGCGCCGGGGTCGTCGAGCCGCAGGCGGATGCGTTGCATCGGCTCGACGAACTCGACGGTCAATGGGCCGATGGTCGTCTCGCAGTCGGGGCGCCAGCGCCGGCTCAGCCGCACCGTCCGCTGGTGCCCGTCGAGGCCCAGCCCGGTTGCCGCGCCGACGAGGTCGAGGTTGGGGTGCACCCGCAACGTGAGGAAGAGGTAGGCGGCCTCCTCGGCGCTGTAGACGCTGAAGAAGTAGCCGTCGCTGAACCCCGCCGCCGACTGGGAGACCTCGTGGACCGGTCGGGCCGTCTGGTGGACCGGGAAGTCGTCGTAGCGCGACAGCACACCGGGATAGTATCATGTGAGAACAAGTTGCGTCAGGGGAGGGTCTGGGTGAGCAGCGAGGTTCCGGCCGAACGGATCACGTACGCAGGGGCGACCACGGCGGTGCTGCGCGCCCACCGTCTCGTCACCCAGCGGGTTGAGACGGTCCTCGCGCCGCTCGGTCTGACCATGGCCCGCTTCGAGGTCCTCGGCCTCCTCAACGCCCGGTCCGACGGTGAACTCTCCTTCACCGACCTCAAGAGGGTCACGCTGATGCACCCGGCGACGATGGGCCACACCATCCGCAAGCTCGAGGCCGACGGGCTGCTGCGCCGCCGCCCCGACACCGTCGACGGTCGGGCCCAGGTGGCCGTGCTCACCCGGCGGGGACGGACCCTCGCCGACCGCGGTACGCGGGCGCTCGACGCCATCCGGTTCGGTCTCGAGGATCTCGACGAGGCCGGCGCGCGGCGCCTCGACCGGCAGCTGTCGGAGCTCCGGCGATGACGAAGCTGACGCCGATGATCGATCCGCTGGTCAACGTGGCGAACGCCTGGATGGCGAAGTCGTCCATCACCCGGCGGGCGAAGGCCGAGGTGTTCAAGGCCGGCGACGACTTCGAGCGCGATCTGAGCGCCGCCGAGCTGGTCGAGCGGATGGACCGGGCCGGCATCGCCAAGGCGATCATCGGCGTCGACCCCGAGCAACCGCTGCCCTGGGTGCTCGAGTTCGCGGCGTCGCACCCCGACCGGTTCGCGTTCGCGGCCGAGCCCCGGCTCAAGCACGGCCTCGAGGCGGTCTGGGCCGTCGAGGACCTCTGCCGCGACCACCCGGTGGTCGCCGTGCGCGTCGCACCGATGTTCGTCGGGGCCCCGGTCACCGACGCGGCGTACGTCCCCACGATCGTCAAGTGCATCGAGCTCGACGTGCCGCTGTGCCTCACCACTGGCATCCCCGGTCCCCCCGGCCTGCCCGCCGACCTCCAGCACCCGATGGCCCTCGACCCGGTCCTGCTGGCGTACCCCCAGCTGAAGGTCGTGATGCTGCACGGCGCCGACCCGTGGTGGGCCGAGGCCATCCGGCTGCTGCGACGCCACCGGAATCTCTGGATGTGCACCTCCGCGTGGCCACCGTCGAGGCTCCCCGAGATCCTCGTGGCGTACCTGCGGGGCGCGGGCGCGCGGAAGATCCTCTCCGGGAGCGACCACCCGGTCGTCACCATCGAGCGCTGCGCCGAGGAGGCCCGCGCACTCGGGCTGCCCCCGGAGGCTGAGCGGCGGTACCTCCACGACAACGCGATGGACCTGTTCTTCGGAGAGCGGCACAGCCGCCATGTCGTCCATGCCGGCTGAGCTCTGGGGCTCGACCCTGACGACCCGCGAAGTGCGCGGCGTTCCCGTCCGCCTCTACTCGCCCCGGCCCGGCTCCCTCGGTCGCGTCGTGGCGGCGGCGAGCTCGGGCCCGGGGGCCGACGCGGTGTTCCTCGTGCAGGGGAGCCGGGCGGTCAGTCGCCGGGAGCTGGGGCATGCGGCGGCATCGTTCGCGGCGCGGCTCGCCGGCGAAGGCGTCGAGGCGGGGGACCACGTACTGCTCCTCGCCGGCAACTCCCCGGCCTGGGTCGGGACGTTCTTCGGGATCGTCGCGGCCGGGGCCGTACCGGTCCTCGGGAACGGGTGGTGGACCGAGCACGAGGTGGCCCACGCCCTCGAGGTCACCGACGCGGTGGTGGCTGCGGTCGA